>NZ_CEEDFC010000007.1:0-279740 GCF_979254005.1 Variovorax sp. AC103
GGGGTCGCCTTTTCTTTGCTTACTTTCTTTTGGCGAAGCAAAAGAAAGTAAGTCGCCCGCCGGGGCGAGTCCCGGCCCCTGAACCAACCTCAGTCAGCCGCCCCAAGAACACCAGCCTTAGCGGGCACAACCTCCCGCCGCGCATACCGCTGCGCCAACACAGCACACACCATCAACTGCATCTGATGAAACAACATCAGCGGCAAAACAATCGCCCCCACAGCGTGCGATGCAAACAGCACCTTCGCCATCGGAATCCCGCTCGCCAGGCTCTTCTTGGACCCGCAGAACACGATGGTGATCTCATCGGCAATGTCGAAGCCGAACTTGCGCGCCATGAACGTCGTGAGCGTCAAGGCCAGTGCCAGCAAGACCGCACAAACGAGCAGCAAGCCCAGCAGCGCACTCACAGGAATCTGCTTCCAGAGCCCTTCGATCACCGCCGCGCTGAACGCCGTGTAGACCACCAGCAGGATCGAACCCTGGTCGACGAACTTCAGCACCGCCGCCCGCTTCTGCACCCACTTGCCGATCACCGGCCGCAGCAGGTGCCCGGCCAGGAACGGCACCATCAGCTGCAGAAGAATGCGCCCGATCGAATCGAACGAGGAGGTCGCATTGCCGCCATGCGGCAACACCACGAGGTTCACCAGCACCGGCGTGATGAACACCCCGAGCAGCGTGGAAGCCGAGGCACTGCAGATGGCAGCCGGCATGTTCCCGCGCGCCATGGCGGTGAACGCGATGGCCGACTGCACGGTGGCCGGCAGCACGCAGAGAAACAGCACGCCGGTGTACAGGTCGGGCGTCACCAGCGGCGACAGCACCGGCTTCAGCGCCAGCCCCAGCACGGGGAACAGGACGAAGGTGCTCGCGAACACCAGCAGGTGCAGCCGCCAGTGCGTGATGCCCGCCATGATCGCCTCGCGCGAGAGCTTGGCGCCGTGCAGGAAGAACAGCAGGCCGATCGCGACGGTCGTCAGTCCTTCGAAGAAATGCGCAGTGCGCCCGCTGGCGGGCAGCAGGCTTGCAAGGGTCACGACCGAGACGAGCGCGAGCGTGAAGTTGTCGGGGAGAAAGCGTGAACGGGCCATGACGCGGATTGGACGCCGCCGCCATTCAAAAGAGAAATGGATTTATCGGATGGATATATGATTCCAACGCATGAATGTCACCCTGCGTCAGCTCCGTGTGTTCCGCTCGGTCGCCGAGGGCCGCAACTTCAGCCGGGCCGGGGACCAGGTGGGCCTGAGCCAGCCGGCGGTGAGCCGCTCGATCCTGGAGCTTGAAGGGCAGCTCGGCCTCAAGCTGCTCGACCGCACCACGCGCGAGGTGGTGCTGACCGAGGCCGGCCACGCGCTCGCGGCACGGCTCGACCGGGTGCTCGACGACCTCGACCAGACACTGCAGGACGTGGCCGGCCTCGCCAGCGCGCGCGGCGGCAAGGTGCGGGTGGCGAGCAGCCCCACGCTTTCGGCCAACCTCATGCCGGCCTGCATTGCCACCTGCGCCGAACAGGCGCCCGGCATCCAGTTTCTGCTGCTCGACCGCATCCAGCAGGACGTGCTCGACAGCGTGCGCAGTGGCGAGGTCGACTTCGGCGTGGTCATCGAGCCTTCGGAAGCGGGCGACCTGCACTGCGAGCCGATATTGAACGACCCCTTCGTGCTGGTGCTGCCGCCCACGCACCGGCTCGCGCAAAAAGCGACCGTTCGCTGGAGTGCGCTCGAAGGCGAAGCGCTGGTATTGCTCGACCACGCATCGGGCAGCCGCCGCCTGATCGATCAGGCGCTGGAGCGCCATGGGGCGCATTGCGACGTGAAGCAGCAGCTCGGCCACCCGACCACGATTTTTCGGATGGTGGAAGCCGGCATTGGCATCAGCGTGATGCCGGGCATGTCGTTGCCACCGGAAGGCCTGGCGCAACTAGCCGTTCGCCCGCTGACGCCGCGCGTTCAGCGCGCCGTGATGCTCATCCGCCGCGGCAACCGGGCGCTCTCGCCCTTGGCACAGCATGTGTGGGGCATCGTGCGCGACACCGCCTTGCTCAGTGCGGCAACGTTTTCTGGCGCGACGGCGCCGAAGGCTGAATCTTGAAATGCAACTGCCGCTGCTGCACGCAGTAGTCGATCAGGTCTTCCACCTCGGTGGCCTTGTCGAACACCGCGTCCGCGCCCAGCAAGGTGCACTTGCGGCGCATTTCGGGCGTGGCGTAGTTGCTCAGCACCACCACCTTCTGCGCCGGATCGCGTTCACGGCAGGCCTCCAGCACGCGGAAACCGGTGCCGTCCTTCAGGAACAGGTCGACGATGGCCAGGTCCCATTGCGAGAGGTTGCCGGCGAGCCAGCGCGTTCCTTCCGCTTCCGTCTCGGCCTGCCCGATGGGGTCGATGCGCGCGACCTCCCGCAGGGTGCCCACGAGGTTTTCCCGGATGGTGGGGTTGTCTTCGACGATGAAGGTGCGAATGGTGGTCATCACGGGTTGCGACTTGGGCTTGAATGGTGCGCTCATGCGCCTGCGATCGAGGCTACAAAATGCATCCTGCACAAGTCGAAGGCATGACACCCCAGCCCAGGTAGGACAAGTCTGTCGCCATGCACCGGGGCCTCGCCGTACGCAGGCTCAGAGCGTCAGGATGGTGCAGCCCGTGGTCTTGCGCGCTTCCAGGTCGCGGTGCGCCTGCTGCACGTCGGCCAGCGCATAGCGTTGCTCGATCGGGATCTTCACCGCGCCGCTGCGCACCACCGCGAACAGGTCGTCGGCCATGGCCTGCGTGCTTTCGCGCGTGCTCATGTGGGTGAACAGCGTGGGCCGGGTGACGTACAGCGAGCCCTTGGACGCCAGCGTGCCGAGGTTGATCGGCGGCACCGGGCCCGAGCCGTTGCCGAACACCGCCAGCAGGCCGAACGGGCGCAGGCAGTCGATGGAGCCTTCGTAGGTGTCCTTGCCCACCGAGTCGTACACCACCTTCACGCCCTTGCCACCGGTGATCTCCTTCACGCGGGCGGCGAAGTTCTCGGTGCTGTAGTTGATGGCGTGCGCCGCGCCGTGCTCGAGCGCCAGCTTGCACTTGGCGTCGCTGCCGGCCGTGCCGATCAGCTGCAGGCCCAGTGCCTTGGCCCACTGACAGGCGATGAGGCCCACGCCGCCGGCGGCCGCATGGAACAGGATGAAGTCGCCGGCTTGCAGGCCTTCGGCCGGCAGCGTCTTCTTCAGCAGGTACTGCGTGGTCAGGCCCTTGAGCATCATGGCCGCGCCGGTCTCGAAGGAGATGTCGTCGGGCAGCTTGCATACGCACTTGGCCGGCATCACGCGCAGCTCGCAGTAGGCGCCCGGCGGCGGGCTCGCGTAAGCGGCGCGGTCGCCGGCCTTCAGGTGCGTCACGCCCTCGCCCACCGCCTCGACGATGCCCGAGGCCTCCATGCCGAGCTGCAGCGGCATCTGGAACGGGTAGAGCCCGCTGCGCTGGTAGGTGTCGATGAAGTTCAGGCCCACGGCCTTGTGGCGGATGCGGATCTCGCCGGGGCCGGGTTCGCCGACTTCCACGTCGACGATCTTCAGTTCTTCGGGGCCGCCATGGCGGTCGATACGGACGGCTTTGCTGATCATCGTTGGAGTCTCCACGCACTGGAAAAAAGGAAGACGAGCATCCTGCCACGCCCGGGTGTCCCGCGGCAGCGCAGGCCATCATTGCCCGGGTAGAGTCGGCGGCCATGTCGACACCGCAGCAGCACCTCTCGCGCCACGCGCCACTCACAGCCCTGACCGTCCTCCTGCTGCTCGTTCCGCCGCTGCTGTGGGCCAGCAATGCGGTCGTCGGCCGCATGGTGCGCGACCTGGTGTCGCCGGTCACGCTGAATTTCGTGCGCTGGGTCATCGCCTTCGTGCTGTTGCTTCCGCTGGCCGCACCGGTGCTGCGCCGCGGCAGCCCGCTGTGGGCGCACTGGAAGCGCTATGCGGTGCTCGGGCTGCTGGGCATCGGCCTGTACAACGCCTTCCAGTACCTGGCGCTGCAGACGTCCACACCGATCAACACCACGCTGGTCGGCTCCAGCCTGCCGCTGTGGATGCTCGCGGTGGGCACCCTGTTTTTCGGCGCCCGCGTCAATGCGCGCGAGATCGGCGGCGCGCTGCTGTCGATGGCCGGCGTGCTGCTGGTCCTGAGTCGCGGGGAATGGCGGCAACTGCTCGGCCTGCGGCTGGTGCCCGGCGACCTGTACATGATTGCGGGCACCATCGCCTGGGCCTTCTACAGCTGGCTGCTGGCGCGCACGCACGAGCCGAAGGCGGTGCGCCAGGACTGGGCCGCCTTCCTCATGGCGCAGCTGGTGTTCGGCCTGGCCTGGTCGGGCGCGCTGGCGGCAGGCGAATGGACGCTGACCGACGCGCACATCGACATGGGCTGGCCGCTCGCCGCCGCCATGCTGTTCATCGGCATCGGCCCCGCGCTGGTGGCCTACCGCTGCTGGGGCACGGGCGTGCAGCGCGCGGGCCCGCAGGCGGCGAGCGTCTTCATGAACCTCACGCCGCTGTTCGCGGCGGTGCTGTCGGCGGCCTTCCTGCGCGAGCCGCCGCACTGGTACCACGGGGTGGCGTTCCTGCTGATCGTGGGCGGGATCGTGGTGGCGGCGCGGCGCTCTCGTGAACCCGCTCAGTAGGTACCCGGGTAGGCCCCACCGTCGGCCAGCACGTTCTGCCCGGTCATGTAGCCGGCCTGCTGGCTGCAGAGAAACGCGCAGATGGCGCCGAACTCGGCCGGCGTGCCGAAGCGCTTGGCCGGGATGTTCTTCTTGCGGGCTTCCCACACGGTGTCGAAGTCCTGGCCGGTCTTCTGCGCCGTGCCGGCCATGGTGCCCTTGAGGCGATCGGTGTCGAAGGAGCCGGGCAGCAGGTTGTTGATGGTCACGCCCTGCGCCGCGATGGCCGTGCGCGCGACGCCGGCCACGAAGCCGGTGAGGCCGCTGCGCGCGCCGTTGGAAAGGCCCAGGATGTCGATGGGCGACTTCACCGAGCTCGACGTGATGTTGACGATACGGCCGAACCCGCGCTGGGCCATGCCGTCCACCGTGGCCTTGATGAGCTCGATGGGCGTGAGCATGTTCGCGTCGACCGCCTTGATCCACGCCTCGCGGTCCCAGGTGCGGAAGTCGCCGGGCGGCGGGCCGCCGGCGTTGGTGACGACGATGTCGAAGTCGTGGCCCAGCGCGAACACGGCCGCGCGGCCGGCTTCGGTGGTGATGTCGGCGGCCACCTGCTTGACGAACGAACCCGATGCGCCGGCCGCTTCGGCCAGCTTCTTCGCGGCCGCATCCAGCGCCTCGGCGCCGCGCGCCACGATCACCACGTTCACGCCTTCGCGCACCAGCGCCTCGGCGCAACCGTAGCCCAACCCCTTGCTCGCGCCGCACACCAGCGCGGTCTTGCCTGCAATACCCAGATCCATGTTGTTTGCTCCTATCGTGCAGGGGCAGGGCGCCCCTTGCGTGTGAAAACGAAGATGCCCGCAATGACGAGCACCGTGCCGGCGGCGATCCACGGCGTGAACGGCTCGCCGAGTATGACCACCCCCATGAGGATGGTGGACAGCGGCCCGATCATGCCGGTTTGCGCCGCCACCGCCGGACCGATGCGCTCGATGGCCATCATCACCATGAGGACGGGCACCGCGGTGCACAGCGTGGCGTTGAGCACCGACAGCCACACGACTTCGGGTGCCACCTCGAAGGCCGCGTTCATCGGCCGTGTCAGCACGAACTGCAGGATGCACAGCAGGCAGGCCACGGTGGTGGCCAGTCCCACGAGCCGCAGCGACCCGAGCCGCTTGACGAACTCGCCGCTGTAGACAAGGTAGCCCGCATAACTCACCGCGCTCAGGAACACCAGGAACGCGCCCCAGGCCGCCGCGCCGCCGCCCTTGCCGCCGCCGCCGGTCCACAGCTCGTGGCCGAACACCAGCAGCACGCCGGCATAGCTCACGACCATGCCCAGCACCTGCGGGCGCGTGGCGCGCCGCCGGTACAGGATCCAGCCGAACAGCAGCACCAGCGTGGGGTTGAGGTAAAGAATGAGCCGCTCGAAACTCGCCGAGATGTAAGCGAGCCCCGCAAAGTCGAGAAAGCTCGCGAGGTAGTAGCCCGAGAAGCCGAGGCCGAGCACGCCGAGCCAGTCGCGGGCCGTGAGCTTCGGCTTGCCGCGCCCCGCCCACCATGCCATCACCGCGAAAAGCGGCAACGCGAACAGCATGCGCAGCATGATGAGGGTGATGGCGTCCACGCCGTAGCGGTACGCCAGCTTGACGATGATGGCCTTCCCGCTGAACGCGATGGCGCCCAGGGTGGCAAGGACCAGGCCGGACGCGTAGCCCTTTCTGGGCGCGTCTTGAGGGGGAATGGGAATGCCGGCCGACGCGGCTGTCTTGTTCATCCCCCGATCATCGCGGCAAGCTCGCTCCCTTGCTGCGCCCCCTGGCTCAATACCCCGCAGCCACGCCGTCGCGGCGCGGGTCGCTGGCGGCCACGTAGCCTTCCACCGAAGGTTCGCCCGCGCGCCAGATGAACTGGCCGGCGCCGAAGTCCTGGTAGGAGTCGTTGATCACTTCCAGGTGGTGGCCCAGGTCGCGCAGGCCTTGCAGCGCGGCCGGGTTCATCGCCGCCTCGACGTTGATTTCCAGGCCCGCGTTGAAGCGCCAGCGCGGCGCATCGCAGGCGGCCTGCGGGTTCTGCTTGTAGTCGAGCATGCGCACCAGGGTCTGCATGTGGCCCTGCGGCTGCATGTTGCCGCCCATCACACCGAAGCTCATCACCGGCTGGCCGTCCTTGGTGAGGAAGGCCGGAATGATGGTGTGGAACGGGCGCTTGCCCGGTGCCACCACGTTCGGGCTCTCGGCCTTCAGGCTGAAGCCGTGGCCGCGGTTCTGCAGGCTGATGCCGAACTCGGGCTCCACGCAACCCGAGCCGAAGCCCATGAAGTTGCTCTGGATGAAGCTCACCATCATGCCGCTCTCGTCGGCGGCCGTGAGATAGATGGTGCCGCCCTTCACCGGGTTGCCGGCCTTGAAGTCCTGCGCCTTCTTCACGTCGATGAGGCGCGCGCGCGAGGCGAGGTAGGCATCGTCGAGCATCTGCTCGGTGGTCACTTCCATGGTGCCGCGTTCCGACACGTAGCGGTACACGTCGGCAAAGGCCAGCTTCATCGCTTCGATCTGCAGATGCTGCGACTGCACCGAGTCGACCGGCAGCGAGGCGATGTCGAACTTTTCGAGGATCCCCAGCGCGATGAGTGCCGCGATGCCCTGCCCGTTCGGCGGAATCTCGTGCAGCGTGTGGCCGCGGTAGTCGCGCGAAATCGGCTTGACCCACTCGGGCTGGTAGGCGGCCAGGTCGGCCACTGTCAGCGCGCCGCCCTGCTCGGCGGAAAATTTGGCCAGCGCCTCGGCGATCTCGCCGTTGTAATACGCCTCGCCCTTGGTGCGCGCAATGGCCTTGAGCGCACGCGCGGCGGCCGTGAAGCGAAACAGCTCGCCCACCTCTGGCGCGCGGCCCCAAGGCAGGAAGGTCTGCACGAAGCCCGGCTGCGACTGCAGCACCGGCGTGGCCGCAGCCCACTTGCCCTGAACCACCGGCGGCACGAGGTAGCCGCGCTCGGCGATGTCGATGGCCGGCGCCAGCAGGTCGGCGAACGGCAGCTTGCCGAAGCGCTCGCTCATCGCGACCCAGCCGCGCACCGCGCCGGGCACGGTGACCGAGTCGATGCCGCGCATCGGCGGCGTGGTGGCGTCGGCGCCGTACTTGGCCTTGAAGTACTCGGGCGTCCAGGCCTTGGGCGCCGGGCCCGAAGCGTTCAGGCCGTGCAGTTCCTTGCCGTCCCACAGGATGCAGAAGGCGTCGCTGCCCAGGCCGTTGCTCACCGGCTCGACCAGCGTCATCACGGCGGCGGTGGCAATGGCCGCATCGACCGCGTTGCCGCCCTGCTGCAGGATGCGCAGGCCGGCCTGCGAGGCCAGCGGGTGCGAGGTCGAGACCACGTTGCGCGCGAAGATCGGGATGCGCGTGGAGAGGTAGGGATTGTTGAAGTCGAAGTTCATGTCGGCGTGCTCTTCCTTATTCGTTGGTGATCTTGCGCTCGACCACGATCTTTTTCCACTTGGCGGCGTCGACCGCCACCATCTTCGCGAACTGGTCGGGCGTGCCCGGCGTCGCGGGCTCGATGCCCAGGCGCGCGAGCTTTTCCTTGACCTCGGGGTCGGCCAATGCTTCGTTCGCTGCCTTATTGATGCGCGCCACGAGGTCGGCCGGCAGGTTCTTCGGACCGTAGAAGCCGAACCAGGTGTTCGACTCGTAGCCCGGCAGCGTGTCGGCAATGGGCGGCAGCTCGGGCGCCAGCGGGCTGCGCTTGAGCGAGGTGACGCCCAGCGCGCGCAGGCGGCCGTCGCGCACGTGCGGCATGCCGGTGGGCAACGAGTCGAACAGCACGTCGACCTTGCCGCTGATCAGGTCGGGAATGGCCAGTGCCGTGCCCTTGTACGGAATGTGCGTGACGAACACGCCGGCCTGCGCCTTGAACAGCTCCGCCGTCAGCTGCACGATGGTGCCGTTGCCGCTCGATGCGTAGTTGAGCTTGCCGGGGTTCTTCTTGGCGTAGTCGATCCACTCGCGCACGGTCTTGGCGGGCGAGTTGACCGGCACCAGCATGATGCTGGCCGCGTCGCCCACGTGGGCGATGGGCGTGAAGTCGCGCACCGTGTCGTAGGGCAGCTTGCTGATGGCCGGGCCGATGGAGTGCGTGCTGGTGGTGGCCAGAAGAATGGTGTAGCCGTCGGGCGCAGCCTTGGCGGCCTGGTCGGAGCCGATGGCGCCGCCGGCGCCGGGCTTGTTGTCGACCACCAGCGTGGTGCCGAGCTTCTCTCCCATCTTCTGGCCCAGCGTGCGGGCAAAGAGGTCGGTGGCGCCGGCCGCCGGGAACGGCACGATCAGCCGGATGGGCTTGGTCGGGTAGCCCTGGGCCAGGCTGGCGGAAGACGCGGCCAGGCACAGCGCAGCGGCAAAGCCTTGAAGGAACTGGATTCTTTTCATGGTGCTGGATTCTGGACCGGTGGAAAAACCTTGCATGCTATTCAGCGCCCGCGCATCAAGCCAGATAATTCTGCTTATTCAACTATGAGCGCTGCTTATGACAAAGAACGCCACCGAAGAGGTCTCGCTGCAGCAGCTTCGCGCGCTGGCCGCGGTGGCCGAAACAGGCAGCTTCACGCTGGCGGCCGAAAGCCTGCAGCTGACCCAGCCGGCGATCAGCCACCTGATCAAGCGCATGGAAGAAGAGCTCGGCCAGCCGTTGGTGGTGCGGGGCCGCCGCATCCAGCTGACGAGCGCGGGCCAGGTGATGGTGGAGACGGCCGTGCGCGCGCTGCGGTTGATCGACGAGTCGGTGGGCGCCTGCCGTTCGCAGTCGCAGTTGCGCGAAGGCCGCGTCGTGCTGGCGGTGGGCCACCTGACCGCGGGCGCATTGCTGCCGCCGTTGCTGGGCCGCTTCTCGCAGCAGCACCCGACCTTGGCGACCACGCTGCTCGACAGCACGGCCGAGCAGATGATCTCGCGTGTTCTGTCGCAGGAGGCCGACCTGGGCTTCGGTTCGGACATCGGCCAGAAGCATTCGGAGCTGGCGACGGAGCCGCTTTTTTCCGAGCGCATGGCCTTGTTCGTGCGCGAGGACCATGCGCTGGCGCAGCGCGTGGTGGTCGACGCGCGGCACCTGGAGTCCTTGCCGTTCATTCATGTGAATCCGGACGCGAACGTGTGGCGTTCCGTCAGCCGTCAGCTCTCGAGCATGGCCAACGTGTATCCGCGGGTGGTGCATCACGTGTCGATGTTGTCGACGGCCTTCGGCCTGATCCAGGCGGGTGCGGGTGTGGCGCTGTTGCCGCGCTACGTGGAGGTGCTGATGCCGCCCAATCTGCGCGCGGTGGCCGTCACCCGCCCGACGCTGGAGTACCCCGTGGTGGCAGTGCGGCTGGCCAAGCATCCGTTGAGCCCTGCCGCCCTTGCCTTTTTGGCCATGGCGCGCCAGCACATGAAGCCGCCGCGCTCGGGCAAGCCCCAGTAAAAACGGCGCCCGAAGGCGCCGTTTTCAAAGAGCGCAAGGCTCAGGTCATTCCTCGACGAAGGCTTCCTCGCGCTTCGACTTCACCGCGGGCAGCAGCACGATGATCAGCAGCAGTGCAGCCGCAGCCAGCAGGCTCGCCGAGATCGGACGCGTCACGAACACGCTCCAGTCGCCGCGCGACAGCAGCAGCGAACGGCGCAGGTTTTCTTCCATCATCGGGCCCAGGATGAAGCCCAGCAGCAAGGGTGCGGGTTCGCATCCGAGCTTGAAGAAGGTGTAGCCCACCAGACCGAAGATGCCGACCATCCAGATGTCGAAGGTGTTGTTGTTGGTCGAGTACACGCCGATGGCGCAGAACAGCACGATCGCCGGGAACAGGTACTTGTACGGCACCGACAGCAGCTTGATCCACATGCCGATCAGCGGCAGGTTCAGGATGATCAGCATCGCGTTGCCGATCCACATCGAGGCGATCAGGCCCCAGAACAGCTCGGGGTTGCTGGTCATCACCTGGGGGCCGGGCTGGATGTTGTGGATCGTCATGGCGCCCACCATCAGCGCCATCACCGCATTGGGCGGAATGCCCAGCGTCAGCAGCGGGATGAAGGAGGTCTGCGCACCGGCGTTGTTCGCCGATTCAGGTGCCGCCACGCCGCGGATGTTGCCCTTGCCGAAGGGCACTTCGCCCGGCTTCAGCTTGGTCTTCTTCTCGATCGTGTAGGCCGCGAAAGCCGCCAGCAGCGCACCGCCGCCCGGCAGGATGCCCAAGGCCGAACCGAGGGCCGTGCCGCGCAGCACCGCGGGGATCATGCGCTTGAAGTCTTCCTTGGTCGGGAACAGGCCCGAAACCTTGGCCGTGAACACTTCGCGCTCGTCGTCGGGGCGCGAGAGGTTGGCAATGATTTCGCCGTAGCCGAACACGCCCATGGCGATGGCCACGAAGCCGATGCCGTCGGTGAGTTCCGGAATGTCGAAGCTGTAGCGCGCGACACCCGAGTTCACGTCGGTACCGACCAGGCCCATCAGCAGGCCCAGCACGATCATCGCGATGGCCTTGAGCAGCGAGCCCGAAGCCAGCACCACGGCGCCGATCAGGCCCAGGATCATCAGCGAGAAGTACTCGGCAGGACCGAACTTGAAGGCCAGCTCGGTCAGCGGCGGCGCAAAGGCAGCCAGGATCAGCGTGCCCACGCAACCCGCGAAGAACGAGCCCAGGCCGGCCGCAGCGAGTGCGGGACCGGCACGGCCCTTGCGCGCCATCTGGTAGCCGTCGATCACGGTCACCACCGACGACGACTCGCCCGGCAGGTTGACCAGGATGGCCGTGGTGGAGCCGCCGTACTGGGCGCCATAGTAGATGCCGGCCAGCATGATGAGCGCCGACACGGGCGGCAGCGCATAGGTGGCAGGCAGCAGCATCGCGATGGTCGCGACCGGGCCGATGCCCGGGAGCACGCCGATCAGCGTGCCCAGAATACAGCCGACCAGGCAGTACAGCAGGTTGGTGAAGGTAAAGGCAACGCCAAAACCCATCGAGAGGTGTTCAAACAATTCCATGATGTGAGTCGCTTGTTTCTCAGCCGGTGATGAAGGTCGGCCAGACCTGGATCTGGAGCTTGAGCGCCCAGATGAATGCAACGTAGCTGCCGACCGCCAGAACGGTGGCCAGGACCAGCACCTTCTTCAGGTCGAACTCGTTGCCTGCGAGGCTGGCGATGATCACCAGCGCGTAGATGGCGATGATCATTCCCATGGCCGGCACGCCCAGGCTCGGCAGGCCGCCGAGCAGAACGCCGAACGCCAGGTTGGCACCCAGGATGAACACGACCTGCTTCCAAGCCCATTTGCCGATCTTTTCGCCGTCGGTGGTTTCAACGGTCAAGCCGGTGAACATGATCCCCAGGCCGATGACGGCCATCAGGATGCCGAGCATCAACGGGAAATAACCCGGGCCCATTCGGGCACCCGAGCCCACCGTGTAGGTGGTGGCGCCCCATGCGAACGCCACACCGACCACGGTGAACATCAGACCCGAAAAAAAGTCTTTCTGACTCTTGATCTTCACGAACAGTCTCCTCGAACAATTTCGATGCGGGATTGTCGAGTCAGCTACCGGTCAGGCTGATGTGGATTCCACTAACCAAAGGCCTAGGGATAACCCGAAAGAACACAGTGGCCCCGTGAAGGGCGGCCGATATGGAAACAAGAGGACTCTATTCCAGGGGCGGCGTGGCGCTCAGCACTTCCTCGATGGTGGTCACGCCCTCGGCCACGCGCAGCGCACCGGCGAGCCGCAGCGGGCGCATGCCATCGATCACGGCCTGCCTGCGCAGGCCCGACAGGTTGGGCTCCTTGGTCACCTGGGCCTTGAACGCCTCGCTGATGCTCAGCAACTCGTACAGCCCCATGCGCCCCATGTAGCCGGTCATGCGGCAATCGACACAACCCACCGGCTTGTAGGCACGCACAGAGCCCGTGATCTGCCAGGGCTTGACGATGGTCTCCAGCTTCTCGCGGGTGATGGTGTCGTCGGGCTGCTTGCAGTGCGGGCACAGCGTGCGCACCAGCCGCTGGGCCAGCACGCCGAGCATCACGGCGTTGATGAGGTACGAAGGCACGCCCAGCTCCATCATCCGCGTGATGGCGCTCGGCGCGTCGTTGGTGTGCAGCGTGCTGAACACCAGGTGGCCGGTGAGCGCGGCCTGCACCGCCATCTCGGCGGTGGCGAGGTCGCGGATTTCGCCGACCATGATGATGTCCGGGTCCTGCCGCATCAGCGCGCGCAGGCCCTCGGTGAAACCGAAGTCCAGCTGCGGCTGCACCTGCGTCTGATTGAACGCGGGCTCGATCATTTCGATCGGGTCTTCCACCGTGCTCACGTTGACCTCTTCGGTCGCCACGCGCTTCAGCGTGGAATACAGCGTGGTGGTCTTGCCCGATCCGGTGGGCCCCGTCACCAGGATGATCCCGTTGGGCCGCGTGACCAGCTGTTCCCAGCGCTGCGCATCGTGCTGCGCGAAGCCCAGCGCGTCGAGGTCCTTCACCGCCGTGTCGGGGTCAAAAATGCGCATCACCATCTTCTCGCCGAAGGCCGTGGGCAGGGTCGACAGGCGCATTTCGACTTCGTCGCCGCGCATGTTACGGGTCTTGATACGGCCGTCCAGCGGGCGGCGCTTTTCGACCACGTCCATGCGGCCCAGCAGCTTGATGCGCGCCACCATCGCGTTCATCACGCCCATGGGCATCTGGTAGGCCGGATGCAGGATGCCGTCGATGCGAAAGCGGACCACGCCCTGCTCGCGGCGCGGCTCCAGGTGGATGTCGCTCGCGCGCTGGTCGAAGGCGTACTGCCACAGCCAGTCGACGACCTGCACCACGCTCTGGTCGTTGGCGTCGAGCAGCTTGTTGCTCTTGCCCAGCTCCACCAGTTGCTCGAAGCTCGCGCCGCCGGTGTTGCCGCCGGCCTTTTGCGCCGCGCGAACCGACTTCGCGAGCGCGAAGAACTCGGCCGTGTAACGCTGGATGTCGGCCGGGTTGGCCACCACGCGGCGCACCGCCCGCTTCGCCTGTCGCTCCACCTCGGAGATCCAGTCGGTGAGGAAGGGCTCGGCCGTCGCCACCACCACCTCGTGGGCCAGCACCTGCACCGGCAGCACCTTGTGGCGCTCTGCATAGCCCGCGCTCATGGTCTCGGCCACCTTGCCCACATCGACCTTCAACGGGTCGATGCGCAGGTAGGCCAGCCCCGCGCGGCCGGCGAGCCATTGCGTGAGCATTTCGATGTCGAGCGGCTTGTTGTCGCTCTCGCGCGTCATGGCCACATTGGCAAGACGCACCAGCGGGGCCTGGCGGCTTTCGGCCTGCGCGCAGCGCGCGATGGTGCGCTTGGCCTCCATCGGCGAAATGACGCCGTCGGTGGCCAGCCATTCGATCATGCGGCGCAGTTCGAGCGGGCCTTCATGGCGCGGCGTGGCAGATGTGGAAACGGAAGCAGCAGGGACAGCGCTCATGAACCGGAAAGAATTAAGAAAAGCTGGGCTCGGCCACTGCAGCGACAGCGGGATGCGCGCGCAGGCGGGCGAGGCCCAGTGAGTCTGGATGGTTTGCACGCACTCGGCAAGCCCGCCGGGTGCCATTCGACACGCTTTGCCTCTACAACCGGATCGGCCGTGACACGCCCGCCACACGCGGTACGTCGTGCCTTCTCACAGACGACAAGCCCTCAGCACCGGTGCGACAGGTGGCACGGCGGTTGCGCCCTCTGCAGGGATGCGCACCGGCCCGCTGGCGCATGGGCCTGGGGAGGTTTACAAAAAAAGCTGCAATGGCTTGAACACGCGCAGCCATTTGGGCGCGGGCAGGTTCCAGCGCGTCTGGATGGTCTGCGCGCGCTCGGCCAGCAGGTCGCGCTTGGGGCGGGTGGCGATGCGCTGCGCCAGCACCACGGTGTTGCCCTCTCGCGTGGGCTTGAAAGCCCACACCGCATTGGCGCCGAAGGCGGCGGCAATCTTCTCCAGGCTGCGCTCGTAGCTCGACGAGCGGCCGAACAGGTTGACCGTCATGCAGCCGTCCTCGGTGAGCAGCGCGCGGCAGTCGGCATAGAAGTCTTCGCTGTCGAGCACGGGCGCGGCGGCCTCGTGGTCGTACAGGTCGACCTGCAGTGCATCGACCGACTGGTGCCACTCGGGCTTGCGGATCTCGGCGGCCGCGTCGGCGATCACCACGCGCAGCTTCGGGTCGTCGGCCGGCAGCTTGAACCAGCCGCGACAGGCCGACACCACCTGCGGGTTGAGTTCGACGGCGGTGGTGCGCATGCGCAGGATCTTTCGGCTGAACTTGGTGAGCGTGGCCGCGCCCAGGCCGAGCTGCATGGCGTGGCGGCTGGCCACGGTCTTGCCGTCGGCGAACAGCAGCCAGGCCATCATGCGCTGCACGTACTCGAGTTCGATCTCGAAGGGCGCGTCGATCTTCATCGAGCCCTGGACCCATTCGGTGCCCAGGTGCAGGTAGCGGATGTCGCCCCAGTCGGAGAAATTGACTTCGGGAAGGACGAGGGGTTGGGCGGGAGTTTTGCTCGAAGCCATCAGACGAGGTTATGGGCGGCGAAGACCTCGCGCCAGGCCGCGAGCTTGCGCTCGAAGCTCCACGACGCGTTGGCGGGGCTGGTGGATGGCAGCGGATGAACCGGCACGCCCAGGGTGCGCGTGTGGCGCGCGTGCTTGAAGCTTTCGCCGCCGTTGTGGGCAATGGCGGCCAGCCGGGGCAGGTGCAGCCCGGCGATGTCGTTCACCACGGGCGAGCGGATGGCCGAGTCGAGGCTGCCCTCGCGCTCGCAGGCGCCGTACACGTCCCACACGCCCAGGCCGCGATCGAGCAGCCACTGGCAGCGCTGGCGATAGCCGTCGGCGGCCGAATGCAGGGGAATGTCGGGCCACACGGCTTGCAGGATCTTCCAGAACTGGTTTTGGGGGTGTGCATAGTACTGCTGCCGCTCGAGCGACTTCACACCGGGGAAGCTGCCCAGGACGAGGACGGCGGTGTTCGCCGAGACGATGGGTGCCAGGCCCGTGAGCACGGCGGCCGGTGCCGGGGATGCGGCGGATGGGTTCATGGACGGCATCGTGCCACTGTCGCGCCCATGAAAAAACCCGCCGAGGCGGGTTCTTTCGAGACGGGCGAGACGCCTTACTTCTTGGCAGCTTCGTTCTCGGCCGTGCCGGGGATCTTCTCGCCGATGGCGGCGCCGGTGCTGCGCATGCCGTTGGCGGCCTTGTGGCCGGTGTTTTCGACTGCGTCGCCGGTCTTCTCCGCCACATTCTTGGTGGCGGTGGTGGCCTTCTTGGTGGTGCGCTTGGTCGCGTTCCAGGCCTTCTTGCTGCCGTTTTCGGTGGCATTGGCGGCCTTCTTGGTGGTGCGCTTGGTCGCGTCCCAGGCCTTTTCGGCGCCGTTTTCGGTGGCGTTCACGGCCTTCTTGGTCGTGCGCTTGGTGGCATCGACGGCGTTGCTGCCGGCTTCCTTCACCTTTTCGCCGGTGGTGGGCTCGGCCGTGGCCGGGGTTGCCGCGGTGGCGGGAGCGGTGGTCTGCGCCACGGCAGACACGCCGATGGAGGCGAGCGCCAGCGCGAGGACGACGGGCATGGTGCGAATGAAAGACGTGGTCATGTAAAGGCTCCTGTTTGGATGAAGTTTTTGAAGTGACTGACTTGCCACTGGTCTAAGCAACGAACTTCTGAACCTCAAGGATGACAGCAAATCCGCAGCATCTGCACACACGTGAGCAGGTCGGGACGTTGGCCTACGCGCGGTGCGGCGGGCGTTCCGACAGCGGTGTGAGATTTTTCAGACGTGGCAGCGTGTCGAGCGCATTCCGGGTCGTGGCTTCGGCCAGTTCCTCGGTGCCGATTCCACGCAGGCCGGCCACCACGCCGGCGATGCGCGGCAGCTCTCCGGGGTCATTGCGGCCCTGCGGTTCGCCAGCGTCGCGCTGGGCTTGGGTGCGGTAAAGCCAGTGCGGCTGGATGTCGGGCGCGTCGGTCTCCATCACGATCGATTCGAGGGGCAAGGTGGTGGCCAGCCGGCGCAGCTGCAGCGCGCGCTCGAAGGTCACCGCGCCGCCGAAGCCCAGTTTCAGGCCCAGCGCGATGCAGGCCCGGGCCTGCTGCTCGCTGCCGTTGAAGGCATGGGCGATGCCCTGCCACGGCTGGCCGCCCGATGTCTGCCGCAGGTGCTTGAGCACCTTGTCGACAGAGCGGCGTACATGGATGAGCACGGGTAACCCGTGCTTGCGTGCCAGTTGCAACTGAGTGTGAAAAAAGCGCTCCTGCTTCGGGCCGTCCAGGCCTTCCACGAAGTAGTCGAGCCCGATTTCGCCGACCGCCACCAGGCGCGGGTCGCCGCGGTGCGCGGTGAGTTCGGCGTCGAGCGTGTCGAGGTCTTCGTCCTTGGCCTCTGCGGTGCACAGCGGATGAATGCCCAGCGCATAGGCGTCGCCCTGGGCGTGGGCCAGCGCGCGCACGGTTGTGAAATTGAAGACGGCCACGGCAGGAATGACGCACATCGCCACGCCCCTTTCGGCAGCGCGGGCGCGGATTTCGGGCATTTGCGCACCGAACTCGGGCGCGTCCAGATGGCAATGGGTATCGACGAAGGTAGCCATCGGGCGATGATGCCCGAAGGGATGCACGGCCGCGGAAAGCGTGCTACCGTGAACTCCTTCACGCGATATTTTTTGCCGGAGGTGCTCCGATGCGCAGGCCTGCTTTCTACAGCCGTTCGCCACGCACGCCGCCACCGGCCGCAGAGGCGGCCGAGAGCGCGCAGGCGTCAGCATCGCCTGTCGACACCGGCGCAGCGGGTTCAGCCGGTGCCGCCCCCGTCGTTCAGGCCGCGACGGCGAAGAAGACAGGCTGGCAACCCGGACGCCGCAGCTTCGCACTCCTGGTCGTGCTGTCGGCCGCACTGGTCGGCGGTGCCATCTGGGCTCCCCGCCCTGGCGCCAAGGCCCTCACCCAGAAAGACATCGACGCGGCCGTGCTGCGCACGCTGCAGACCAACACCCTGCCCTCGCCCGCGTCCAAGGCGGCGGACATCATCCGGCCTTCCGTGGTGCGCGTGGTGAGCTACGGCGAAGAAAAGAACACCCCCGAAGCCAAGACCCAGAAGCGCGGCCGCAACCTGGCCAAGGGCAAGGCGCCCGAAGCGCCCAACGACGGTGGGCCGGCCGGCGAGGTCGAGCGAGGCGTGGGCACGGGCGTGGTGATCGTCGACAAGGGTGTGATCCTCACCAACCTGCACGTGGTCGCGGGCGCCGACAAGATCAAGGTCACCTTCTTCGACGGCCTGGAGGCCGTTGCCACCATCACCGGCGTGCAGCCCGAGAACGACCTGGCGGTGCTGCAGGCGCAGAAGGTGCCCGACGACCTCATTCCCGCCACCATGCGCTCGACCGCCGACCTGCGCCCCGGCGACCAGGTGGCCGCCGTGGGCTTTCCGTTCGGCATCGGGCCGTCGGTGTCGGCCGGCGTGGTGTCGGGCCTGAAACGCTCGTTCCGCTCGCCCGAGGGCAAGCAGGAGCTGGGCAACCTGATCCAGTTCGACGCCGCCGCCAACCCCGGCAATTCGGGCGGCCCGCTCATCAACATGGACGGCGAGGTGCTGGGCATCGTCACCGCCATCCTCAACCCGACGCAGCAGCGCACCTTCATCGGCATCGGCTTCGCGGTGCCCATAGAGAACGCGGCCTCCGCCGCCGGGTCGCCGCCGTTCTGATTCTTCGTTCCGTCTACGAAACTCCACGAAAGCCTTTCGCATGAGCACAGAGACTTCCAACGCCACCGCCGCCGGAACCGCCGAACTGATGGAGCAGATCCTCTACGAGGTCAAGCGCGTGGTCGTGGGCCAGGACCGCTTCCTGGAGCGTGTGATGGTCGCCATGCTGGCGGGCGGGCACCTGCTGGTCGAAGGCGTGCCGGGGCTGGCGAAGACGCTCACCATCAAGACGCTGGCCGACACCGTGCGCGGCCACTTCAAGCGCATCCAGTTCACGCCCGACCTGGTGCCCGCCGACCTGGTCGGCACGCGCATCTACAACCAGAAGACGGGCGAGTTCAGCACCTCGCTGGGCCCGGTGTTCGCCAACCTGCTGCTGGCCGACGAAATCAACCGCGCGCCGGCCAAGGTGCAGAGCGCGCTGCTCGAGGTGATGCAGGAGCGCCAGGTCACCATTGCCGGTGAAACGCACAAGGTGCCGCGCCCCTTCCTGGTCATGGCCACGCAGAACCCCATCGAGACCGAAGGCACCTATCCGCTGCCCGAGGCGCAGGTCGACCGCTTCATGATGAAAGTGCTGGTCGACTACCCGACCGACGAAGAAGAGTTCGTGATCGTACAGCGCGTGATCGGTCCGCCGGTCGAGGCCACGGCGGTCGCCACCACCGAACAGCTTGCCGCGCTGCAGGCCGAGACGCGGCGCGTGTACGTGGACCCTTCGCTGATCCAGTACGCCGTGAAGCTGGTGTCGGCCACCCGCACGCCCGAGAAGCACGGCCTGAAGGACCTGCGCCGCTTCATCACCTTCGGGGCCAGCCCGCGCGCCAGCATCAGCCTGACCGAAGGCGCGCGTGCCCTGGCCATGCTGCGCGGGCGCAGCTATGCGCTGCCCGAGGACATGACCGCGCTGGTGCCCGACGTGCTGCGCCACCGCGTGACGCTTTCCTACGAAGGCCTGTCCGAAGGCCTGACGCCCGACAGCCTGATCGAGAAGATCATGCGTGCCGTCCCTGCTCCTCCCAAACCCCTGGAACATGAAAAGCTGGTGGCCTGAAATGAGCACACCCCCAGTCTTCGCGCACTTCGTGTCGCTACGCCTTCCCCCTTGCAGGGGGCAACACGTGCGGTCCGGCAAAGCCGGTTCCGCGGTGTTCCCTGAATCGCATGAAAAGCTGGTGGCGTAAGGCCCCCGCGGCCGCGAACGACGAACGGCTCGCCGCCGAAGCGGCGGTGGCCGGCGGCGCCGAGCGCGCACTGCGCCGGCTCGAATGGACCGTGATCCGCCGGCTCGACGGCCTGCTGCAGGGCGACTACCGCACGCTCATGCGTGGCGCCGGCCTCGACCTGGCTGACCTGCGCGAATACCAGCACCACGACGACGTGCGCCACATCGACTGGAACGTCACGGCGCGGCTGCAGACGCCCTACGTGCGCGTGTTCACCGAAGACCGCGAGATGGCCGCCTGGTTCGTGCTCGACCTGAGTCGCTCGGTCGACTTCGGCTCGGGCCTGAAGGCCAAGCGCGAGATTTCCGCCGGCTTCGTCGGCGTGCTGGCGCGGCTGCTCACGCGGCACGGCAACCGGGTCGGTGCGCTGGTGTACGGCAACGACCTCGAAGCGGTGATTCCGCCGCGCAGCGGACGCCGCCACGTGCTGCACCTGCTGCATTCCATGGAACGGCGCGCCGACCAGGCCCACGCGGTGCCCGCGCAAAAAGGCATGACGCGGCTGGACGACCTGCTCAAGTCCGCCGCCAACCTCATGCCGCGGCGCTCCACCGTGTTCGTGGTGTCCGACTTCCTGAGCGAGCCCGGCTGGGAAAAGCCGCTGGGGCAGCTGGTGCAGCGCCACGAGGTGATCGCCGTGCGCCTGTTCGACCCGCTGGAGCTCGAACTGCCCGACCTCGGCCTCGTGCCGCTGAGCGACGCCGAGACCGGCGAGCAGCTCTGGGTCGACACCCACGACAGCGGCTTTCGCAAGCGCTTCGCACGCCTGGCGGCCGAGCGCGAAAGCACCCTGCGTGCCGCGCTGGCCAAGGCCGGCGTCGATGCACTCGAGCTGTCGACCAGCGACGACCTGGTCGAGGCCATCGTTCGTTTTGCCGATCTGCGCAAGCGCCGCACGCGCATCGGCTCCGCAGGCGCGAAGGCGGTGGCAGCATGAACTTTCTCTGGCCTCAATTCCTCTGGCTGCTGGCGGCGTTGCCGCTGCTGGTGCTGCTGTACCTCTGGCTGATTCGCCGCAAGAAGAAGATGGCGGTGCGCTACGCCAGCCTGTCGATCGTGCGCGAGGCCATGGGCCCCGGGCAGAGCCTGCGGCGCCACCTGCCGCCGCTGCTGTTCCTGCTGGCCATGGCCGCGATGCTGATCGCCGCGTCACGGCCCATGGCGGTGGTGGTGCTGCCGTCGAACCAGCAGACCATCATCCTGGCGATGGACGTGTCCGGCAGCATGCGCGCGGCCGACGTGCTGCCCAACCGGCTGGTGGCGGCGCAGGAGGCGGCCAAGAGCTTCATCAAGGACCTGCCGCGCAGCGTGAAGGTGGGCATCGTCGCCTTCGCGGGCAGCGCGCAGGTGGCGCAGTTGCCCACCACCAACCACGAAGACCTGGTGACAGCCATCGACAGCTTCCAGCTGCAGCGCGCCACCGCCACGGGGAACGCCATCGTGGTGTCGCTGGCCACGCTGTTCCCGGACGCGGGCCTCGACGTGGAGCAGTTCAACGCACCGAGCCGCCAGCGCGGCGCGGCGATCGACCAGTCGGAGAAAAAGCTCAAGGACTTCACGCCCGTGGCGCCCGGCTCGTTCACCTCGGCCGCGATCATCATGCTGACCGACGGCCAGCGCACCACCGGCGTCGACCCGCTCGACGCCGCCAAGGCCGCGGCCGACCGCGGCGTGCGCATCTACACGGTGGGCGTGGGCACCGTCGACGGCGAGACCATCGGTTTCGAAGGCTGGTCGATGCGCGTGCGGCTCGACGAGGACACGCTCAAGGCCATCGCCAACAAGACGAACGCCGAGTACTTCTACGCAGGCACCGCCAGCGACCTGAAGAAGGTCTACAACACGCTGAGCTCCAAGCTCACCGTGGAGAAGAAGGAAACGGAAATCTCGGCGCTGTTCGCGCTCGGCGCGGCGGTGCTCACGCTGCTGTCGGCGGGGCTGTCGCTGCTGTGGTTCAACCGCATCCTCTAGGCGCCTTCTAGGCCTTGGGCGCGGCTTGCAGGCCGGCGAGCACCTCGCGCAGGATTTCTTCCGACAGGGCCTCGTCGTCCACGGCGCGGGCCAGCACCACGCCGCCGTACATCGACGCCAGCATGCGGATCGCGTCGCCCCGTGCGTTCTTCTTCGCGCGCCACGGAAAGTTCCTGGTGAAGCGGTCGATGACCGACTGGAGATAGGTCGTCAGCGGCACGCTGATGCCCCCGCTGCTCTCGGTTCCCGACTGCGCCGCGAACGCCGCCACCAGGCAGCCATCGGCACGACCATCGCGGTGGTCGGGGCTCAGGTAGTCCCGCACATAGGCGCGCATGCCTTCGGGCGTTTCGCCGGCCGCATCGAGATCGGCCAGCGCGGCGCTCCCGGAGTGGGCGATGCACTCGGCCATGAGCGCTTCTTTCGAATCGAAGTGGTTGTAGAAGGGCCCGTGCGTGAGGCCCGTGGCTTTCATGATTTCGCTCACGCTCACGCCGTCGAAGCCGCGCTCCTTGAACAGGCGCGAGGCCTCGGCAAGGATCTTCTGGTGCTTTTCGGCGGTTTCCGCTGCGGGGTATCGCATGTGACCTCTTTCCGTTCCTGGGTACTTCGTAGGCTGGCTTGACGCTAAGCATGATAGCCATCATGCTTCGACCCGCCAAACATGATGGTCATCATGCTTACAGCCACATCCCCCTGACCCTACCTTTGAATGGAATCGAAATGAGCGAACAAAAAACCCTCGGCACCGCCGTCGTCACCGGCGCCTCGGCCGGCCTGGGCAAGATCTACGCGGACCGCCTGGCCCGCCGCGGCCACGACCTGGTGCTGGTGGCGCGCCGCGCCGACCTGCTGGAAGAAGTCGCGGCCGCCCTGCGCACCAGGTACGGCGTGAAAGTGCAGACGCTCGCCGCCGACCTGGCCGCCGATGACGACCTTGCGCGTGTGACCCACGTCCTGGCCACAGACGCCTCGGTCACGCTGCTGGTCAACAACGCCGGCCTCTCGACGCTGGCGCCCGTCGCGCAGACCACCACCGCGCAACTGCAGAGCATGCTGGACGTGAACATCAACGCCCTGGCGCACCTGAGCCACGCCGCGCTGGCCGCCTTCAAGGCACGCAACCGCGGCACGCTGGTGAACATCGGCTCGGTGCTCGGCTTTCACACGCTGCCCATCAGCAGCATCTACAGCGGCACCAAGGCCTTCGTGGTCGCGTTCACGCGCGGGCTGCAGGACGAGGTGGCGGGCACCGGCGTGAAGGTGCAGCTGGTGCTGCCGGCAGCAACGGCCACCGACATCTGGGAGCTCTCGGGCGTGCCGATGTCGGCGCTGGCCGAAGGCACCATCATGGCCGCCGAAGATTGCGTGGACGCCGCGCTGGCCGGCCTCGACCTGGGCGAGCCGATCACCCTGCCGTCGGTGAACGATGCCGCCCTCCTCGCGACTTTTGTCGATGCGGGCGCCAAGCTGTTCGCCGCATCGCAGACCAGCAAGCCGGCGGCGCGCTACCTGGCGACGGCCTGATCGGCAGGATCGGTCTGGGCGGCCTCGATGGCCGCGCAGTCCGGCGACTTCACCGCGCCGATGCCGCCCAGGAACAGGTCGGCCACGATCGGCGCAATGGCCGCGTGGTCGAGCTTTCCGTTCGGCTTCATCCAGGTGAACATCCAGTTGATCATGCCGAACAGCAGCATGGTCAGCGGCTTGGCCAGGTCGTCGCTCGGCGTGCCCGGGCGCAGCGCCGCGACCGCGCGCGCAAAGCCCGCGACCACCTTGCGCTCCTGGTCGAGCACGCGCTCGCGGTCGGCTTCTTCCAGAAAGCGCACGTCGTCGGTCAGCACGCGGTGCGCGTCCTGCGCGCCGGCATATTCCTCGACGATGCGGTAGATGAAGCGGCGCAGGCGCTCCTCGTCGGTCTGCGTCGAGGCTTCTTCCTCGGCCACCAGCGCCGCCAGCTTGGAGACATGCGTCTCGGCGATGCTGATCAGCAGGCTGCTCTTGTCCTTGTAGTAGTGATAGAGCGTCGCCTTCGAGAGCCCGCAGGCCTCGGCCACCTGGTTCATCGAGGTGGCCGGATAACCGCTGCGCGCGAACAGCTGTGCGGCCTGCGCCAGGATCAGTTCGCGCTGGTCGTCGTAGGTGGCGGATCTTCCACGCGGCATCGGGTCGGGTTCCTGGGTTGGAAGGTTGAGGGCAACGCGCGATCTTGCACGAAGCCCGGCGCGGGTCAGCCGCCCTCGCCTCGCTTGGTGGCAATGAGCGAGCGCACCTCGGCCTGCGGCAGGCGCGGGCGGCCGGCCTCCACCTGCGCCAGCGGCGCGACCTCATGCAGGCTCGCGAGGCTGCGCACCGTGAGCGCCTGGTAGGTCTGCGTGCCTTCCAGCTTCCAGGCGATTTCCTCGTCGCTCAGTTCGCGCTTCACCTTCGCCGGAATGCCCGCGACCAGCGAGCGCGGCGGCACCTTCATGCCGGCCGGCACGAAGGCGCAAGCCGCCACGATGGCTTTCTCGCCGATCTCGGCCTCGTCCATCACCACCGCGTTCATGCCCACCAGCGCGTCGCGCCGCACGATGCAGCTGTGCAGGATGGCGCCGTGGCCGATGTGGCCGTTGACCTCGACCACGGTGTCGTTCTCCGGAAAGCCGTGGATGCAGCAATGGTCCTGCACGTTGGAGCCCTCCTCCAGCACGATGCGCCCGAAGTCGCCGCGCAGGCTGGCGCAGGGTCCCACATAGCACCGCGGGCCGACGATCACGTCACCGATCAGCACGGCCGTGGGGTGCACGTAGGCGCTCGGGTCGACGACGGGGATCACGCCGTCGATGGAATAGCTGGGCATCCGGTCTCCTTGTTTCGTGGGGTGCGCGCGTTGGTGGCTCGAGGCCTAGGGTTTGCCCTAAACCGCCGCCGCTTGTGCTGTCATCGAGGTCGATCCTAAAATCAACCGAACGGTCGGTCAATAGTGTTTGCATGTCGATCGGCCTCCCACGAAGGATGAAAGAGACACGCATGACTGAGCCTTTGGTACTCATCAGCAACGCCGGCGCGGTGCGCACGCTGAGCCTGAACCGCCCCGCGGCGCTCAACAGCTTCACGACCGAACTGCACGCCGAACTGCTGGCGGCGCTCGAGTCGGCCGCCCGCGACGACGGCGTGCGCTGCGTGGTGCTCACGGGCGCCGGCCGCGCGTTCTGCGCCGGGCAAGACCTGGCCGACCCTTCGGTCGCACCCGACCCCACGCCCGGCGCCGCCCCCAAGGACCTGGGCCACGTCATCTCCACGTACTACGCCCCGCTGGTCGCGCGCCTGCGCTCGATGCCGGTGCCGGTGGTCGCGGCGGTGAACGGCGTGGCCGCAGGCGCGGGCGCCAACCTGGCGCTGTGCTGCGACCTGGTGGTGGCCGGCCGCTCGGCCAGCTTCATCCAGGCCTTCACCAGGATCGGCCTCGTGCCCGACACCGGCGGCACCTGGCTGCTGCCGCGCCTCGTGGGCTCGGCGCGCGCGCTGGGCATTGCGATGCTGGGCGACAAGCTGCCCGCGGAAGAAGCCGCGCGCATCGGCCTGATCTGGCAATGCGTGGACGACGCGGCACTTGGCGACACCGCGGCAGCACTCGCGCTGAAGCTGTCCGGCATGCCCACGCGTGCCTTGGTCGCCACGCGCCAGGCCATGGCCGCCGCGCAGGACATGGACCTGGACACCGCGCTCGCCGAAGAAGCCCGGCTGCAGCGCGACCTGGGCAATGCCGACGACTACCGCGAAGGCGTCGAGGCCTTCCGCGCCAAGCGCGCCCCGGTGTTCAAGGACCGCTGAGCCATGACCGACACCACGCCCGCCACCCGCACCCCGCAGCAGACCGCCGAGTACGTCCGCGACGGCATGTTCGCCAACGACAACGCCACCCAGGGCCTGGGCATGCGCATCGTCGAGGTCGGCCCCGGCCAGGCCACGCTCGAAATGAAGGTTCGCCCCGACATGCTCAACGGCCACGCCACCTGCCACGGCGGCTTCATGGCGACGCTGGCCGACTCGACCTTCGCCTTCGCATGCAACTCGTACAACGAGCTGACCGTGGCCTCGGGCTTCTCGATCGACTTCATCGCCCCGGCGCGCGAGGGCGACCTGCTCACCGCGCGCTGCCACGAGGTGTCCAAGGCCGGGCGCACCGGCGTGTACGACACCGAAATCACCAACCAGCGCGGCGAGCGCATCGCGATGTTCCGCGGGCGCTCCTACACGGCCAAGGGCCGCCCCGCTGTCGCAGCCTGAGGAGAGCAAACCCATGACCGTGAAACACCCCGCCCCCGGCGACCTCGACCCCATCGAAACCGCCAGCCGCGACGAGATCACCGCGCTGCAGCTCACCCGGCTGCGCGCCACGCTGCAGAACGCCTACGACAACGTTGCGCACTACCGCCAGGCCTTCGACGCCAAGGGCGTGCACCCGAACGACCTGAAGTCGCTCGCCGACCTGTCGAAGTTTCCGTTCACCGTGAAGAGCGACCTGCGCGACAACTACCCCTTCGGCATGTTCGCCGTGCCGCGCGAGAAGGTGGCACGCATCCATGCGTCGTCGGGCACCACCGGCAAGCCGACCGTGGTGGGCTACACGCTGAAGGACATCGACACCTGGGCCGACCTGGTCGCACGCTCCATCCGCGCGGCGGGCGGGCGGCCCGGCGACATGATCCATGTGTCGTACGGCTACGGCCTGTTCACCGGCGGCCTGGGCGCGCACTACGGCGCCGAGCGCGCGGGCTGCACCGTCATCCCGATGTCGGGCGGGCAGACCGAGAAACAGGTGCAGCTCATTCAAGACTTCAAGCCGAACATCATCATGGTCACGCCCAGCTACATGCAGGTGATCATCGAGCAGTTCGAGCGCCAGGGCCTGAGCGCGAAAGACAGCTCTCTGCAGGTCGGCATCTTCGGCGCCGAGCCCTGGACCGAGGCCATGCGCCGCGACATCGAGGCCAAGGCCGGCCTGGACGCGGTCGACATCTACGGGCTGTCGGAAGTGATGGGCCCGGGCGTGGCCAGCGAATGCGTGGAGAGCAAGGACGGCCCCGTGATCTGGGAAGACCACTTCTACCCCGAGATCATCGACCCCGAGACCGGCGAGCTGAAGGCCGACGGCGAAGAAGGCGAACTGGTCTTCACCTCGCTGAGCAAGGAAGCCATGCCCATCGTGCGCTACCGCACGCGCGACCTCACGCGCCTGCTGCCGCCCACCTCGCGCGCCTTCCGCCGCATGGGCAAGATCGTCGGGCGCAGCGACGACATGATGATCATCCGCGGCGTGAACGTGTTCCCTACGCAGGTCGAAGAAATCGTGCTCGCGCACCAGGCGCTTTCGGGCCTGTACCAGGTGCACGTGAGCCGCGCCGACAAGCTCGACCAGGTCGAGGTGCACTGCGAGCTCAATGCCGCCGACGCCGCCTCGGCAGACCGCGCCGCCATCGGCGAATGGGTGCAGCACCGCGTGAAGACGCTCATCGGCATCTCCACGCGCGTGGTGGTTCACGCGCCCAACGAGATGGAACGCACCCAGACCGGCAAGGCACGCCGCGTGATCGACACGCGCGCGCGCTGAGCCGCCCCTCACATCCCACCGAAAGGACACCCGCATGTACACCCAAGCGATGGACACCATGGGCAAGGACGCCGGCGACGACAAGAAGAAGGCCGTGCGTTCGGCCGACGAAATGCAGCTCGAGGCGCGCTTCGATGCGCACATCGACGCCGGCGACTTCATCGAGGCGAAGGACTGGATGCCCGAGCACTACCGCAAGACGCTGGTGCGCCAGATCAGCCAGCACGCGCACTCCGAAATCGTCGGCATGCTGCCCGAGGGCAACTGGATCAGCCGCGCGCCCACGCTGAAGCGCAAGGCCATCCTGCTGGCCAAGGTGCAGGACGAAGGCGGCCACGGCCTCTACCTGTACGCCGCGGCGGAAACGCTGGGCACCTCGCGCGACCAGATGTTCGATGCGCTGCATACCGGCAAGGCCAAGTACAGCTCGATCTTCAACTACCCCACGCTCACCTGGGCCGACATGGGCACCATCGGCTGGCTGGTGGACGGCGCGGCCATCATGAACCAGGTGCCGATCTGCCGCTGCTCGTACGCGCCGTATGCGCGCGCCATGATCCGCATCTGCCGCGAGGAAAGTTTCCATCAGCGCCAGGGCTACGAAGCCCTGCTGACGATGATGACCCACGGCACCGACGCGCAGAAGGCGATGGTGCAGGACGCGGTCAACCGCTGGTGGTGGCCCTCGATCATGATGTTCGGCCCGCCGGACGACCAGTCGCCCAACTCGGCGCAGTCGATGCGCTGGGGCATCAAGCGCTTCAGCAACGACGAGCTGCGCCAGAAGTTCATCGACGCCGCCGTGGAGCAGGCCGCCATCCTCGGCGTGACGCTGCCCGACCCCGACCTGAAGTGGAACGAGGAGCGCCAGGCGCACGACTTCGGCACCATCGACTGGAGCGAGTTCTGGCGCGTGATCGGCGGCGACGGCCCCTGCAACCGCGAGCGCCTGCAAGCCCGCGTCGATGCCTGGGAAGACGGCGCCTGGGTGCGCGAAGCCGCCATGGCGCACGCCAACAAACAACCGATGAAGGAAGCAGCATGAGCACCGAAGCAAAACAAGAATGGCCCCTGTGGGAAGTGTTCGTGCGCAGCAAGGCCGGCCTGGACCACAAGCACTGCGGCAGCCTGCACGCGGCCGATTCGAAGATGGCCATCCAGATGGCGCGCGACGTGTACACGCGCCGCCAGGAAGGCAGCAGCATCTGGGTGGTGCGCTCCGAACAGATCGTGGCGAGCGACCCGGGGGACAAGGACATGTTCTTCGACCCGGCGGAGGACAAGGTGTACCGGCATCCGACCTTCTACGCGCTGCCCAAGTCCGTGGACCACATGTGAGCAAGGACTGAACTGCCATGCAAGCATCGATCGAACTGAACCGAACGCCCGCCGTGCAGTACCTGCTGCGCATCGGCGACACCTGCCTCGTGCTCGCGCAGCGCCTGGGTGAATGGTGCGGCCATGCACCCGCGCTGGAGGAAGACATCGCGATGGCCAACATCGCGCTGGACCTCGTCGGGCAAGCCCGCGCGCTGCTGACGCACGCCGGCAAGCTCGAAGGCGCGGGCGGCGACGAGGGCCGTGTGCACGACGAAGACCAGCTGGCCTACCTGCGCGACGAGCGCGACTACTTCAACCTGACCATCGCCGAACTGCCGCGCGGCGACTTCGCCTTCGCCGTCGTGCGCAACACGATGGTGTCGACCCTGCTCAAGCTGCTGTGGCAGCGCCTGGCCACGTCGAGCGACGCCGAAGTGGCGGCCATTGCGGGCAAGGCCGTGAAGGAAGCGCGCTACCACCAGCAGCACTCGGGCGACTGGGTGATCCGCCTGGGCGACGGCACCGAGGAATCGCGCCGCCGCACCGAGAAGGCGCTCAAGCAGCTGTGGCTCTACATGCCCGAGCTGTTCGAAAGCGACGCAGTGGAAGCCGAAGCCAGCGCCAGCGGCCTGGGCCCGGCCTGGAGCGAACTGCGCGAACCGTGGCTCGCAGAGATGCAGCAGGTGCTGGACGCCGCCGGCCTCGCCAGCCCCAAGGAAGCCGCCTTCCGCAGCACCGGCAAGCAGGGCGTGCACAGCGAACACATGGGGTTCATCCTGGCCGAGATGCAGCACCTGCAACGCAGCTATCCCGGGGGCGTGTGGTGAACACCCACGCCGCCACCGCCATGACCGCCTCGCGGGTCGATGCCGCGTGGGCCGTGCTGCACACCGTGCTCGACCCCGAAGTGCCGGCCGTGTCGGTCTGCGACCTGGGCATCGTGCGCGAGGTGATCGACCACGACGACGGCCTGGAGATCGTGCTCACGCCCACCTACTCCGGCTGCCCCGCGACCGAGGCCATCGAGCACGACGTGCTGGCCGCCATCGAACAGGCCGGCCTCGGCCACGCCCGCGCCACGCTGCGCCGCGCACCCGCGTGGAGCACCGACTGGATCAGCGACGAAGGCCGCGCCAAGCTCAAGGCGTATGGCATCGCGCCGCCCGCCCACCTCACACCCGAAGCCGCGGCCCGCACCGCCATGCCGATCAAGCTCTTCGGCCGCATCTCGGGCGAGCGCATCGCCTGCCCGCGCTGCGCCAGCGAGCGCACCGAGCGGCTCTCGGCCTTCGGCTCGACGGCGTGCAAGGCCCTTTACCGCTGCATGGCCTGCCGCGAACCCTTCGAACACTTCAAGCCGATCTGAGCCCACGATGTCCACGACGAGCACCCTTTTCCATCCCCTGCGCGTGAAGGCCGTGGAGCCCGACACGGCCGAGGCCGTCATCGTCTCCTTCGACGTGCCCGGCGACCTGCAGCAGGTCTTCGGCTTCACCCAGGGCCAGTACCTCACGCTGCGCAAGGACATCGACGGCCAGGACCTGCGCCGCTCCTATTCGATCTGCGCCGGCCTGGACGACGGCGAACTGCGCGTCGGCGTGCGCAAGGTGCGCGGCGGCGTGTTCTCCAACTGGATCAACGCCCACCTGCAGCCCGGCGACGAGGTGCAGGTGATGGCGCCGCAAGGCCGCTTCTTCGTGCCGATCGAGCCGCAGGCCGCGCGCCACCACGTCGGCATTGCCGGCGGCAGCGGCATCACGCCCATCCTGTCGATCATGAAGACGGTGCTGGCGCGCGAGCCGCACAGCCGCTTCACGCTGATCTACGGCAACCGCCAGCTCCAGTCCACGATGTTCAAGGAAGAAATCGAGGACCTGAAGAACCGCTACATGACGCGCCTCGTGCTGCAGCACGTGTTCTCCGACGAGCACACCGACTCGCCGCTGGGCTTCGGCGTGATGAACCGCGAGAAGATCGGCGAGTTCCTCAAGAGCGTGGTGCCCGCCGCGCGCATCGACCACGTCTACGTGTGCGGCCCGTTCCAGATGAACGACGAGGCCGAGGCCGCACTGCTCGCGGCCGGCGTGCCCGAGGAACGCATCCACATCGAACGCTTCGGCGTTGCGCTGACCTCGACGACGTCGGCCGAGCAGGTGGGTGCCGTGGTGCACGAAGCGCTGCCCGGCGACGCGAAGCAGGCGCGCATCACCATCGTGCGCGACGGACTGCAGCGCGAAATCACCTTCACCGAAGGCCAGCCCAGCATCCTCGACGCGGCGTCGGCGGCCGGGCTCGAAGTGCCGTTTTCCTGCACGTCCGGCGTGTGCGGAACCTGCCGCGCCAAATGCGTGGACGGGGAAGTCCGCATGGAAAGAAACTTCGCGCTCGACAAGAATGAAGTGGCCGCGGGTTTCGTGCTGACCTGCCAGGCCCACCCACTGACCGAACGCGTCACGCTTTCGTTCGACGAGCGCTGAGATACTTCAGGCCTCAACGTTTATTCAACCCGGAGACAAACCACCCATGAAATTCTTCAAGCCCCTGCTGATCGCCGCACTGTGCGCCACCGCCGCCGCGGCCTGGGCCGACGTCAATGTCGGCGTGACGGTCTCGGCCACCGGCCCGGCCGCCTCGCTCGGCATTCCCGAGAAGAACACCATCTCGCTGATGCCCAAGACCATCGCGGGCCAGAAGATCAACTACATCGTGCTGGACGACGCGTCGGACACCACCGCCGCCGTGGCCAACACGCGCAAGCTCATCGCCGAGAACAAGGTCGACATCATCCTGGGCTCCACCACCACGCCCAACTCGCTGGCCATGATCGACGTGGCGAGCGAGGCCAAGACGCCGATGATCTCCATCGCCGCGTCGGCCCGCATCATCGAACCGATGGACGCCAAGAAGAAGTGGGTGTTCAAGACGCCGCAGAACGACATCATGATGTCGCTGGCCATTGCAGAGCACATGGCTGCCAACGGCGTGAAGACGGTCGCCTTCATCGGCTTCTCCGACGCGTACGGCGAAGGCTGGTCGGAAGAATTCGCCAAGGCCGCCGCGCTGAAGAAGATCACCGTGGTCGCCAACGAACGCTACTCGCGCACCGACACCTCGGTGACCGGCCAGGCGCTGAAGATCATGTCCAGCAAGGCGGACGCCGTGCTGGTCGCGGGCTCGGGCACGCCGGCCGCGCTGCCGCAGAAGACGCTCAAGGAGCGCGGCTACACCGGCAAGATGTACCAGACACACGGCGTGGCGAATGCCGACTTCCTGCGCGTGGGCGGCAAGGACGTGGAAGGCACCTTCCTGCCCGCGGGCCCGGTGCTCGTGGCCGAGCAGCTGCCCGCCACCAACCCGGTGAAGAAGTCTGCGCTGGCCTACGTCACCGCCTACGAAGCCGCCTACGGCAAGGGCACCGTGTCGACCTTCGGCGCGCACGCCTGGGACGCGGGCCTGCTGATGAGCTCGGCCGTTCCCATCGCACTGAAGAAGGCGCAGCCCGGCACGCCGGAGTTCCGCGCCGCGCTGCGCGACGCGCTGGAGCAGACCAAGGAAGTGGCGGGCGCGCATGGCGTGTTCAACACCACCGAGAAGGACCACCTGGGCCTGGACCAACGCGCCCGCGTGATGGTGAAGATCGAAAACAACGCCTGGAAATACCAGCCCTGAGTTTTCCCGCCCTGCTCCCTCCCCCGCTGGGGGAGGGCTGGGGTGGGGGCTGACTGCGTTCGATGCCGCGCAGCCTTGGAGGCCGCGCGTGCCCCCATCCCAACCTTCCCCCGGAAGGGGAAGGAGCCAGGCAGCAACACCGGTTGACTGCGCCTGCAGCTTCCACTGACTCGATACAAGGGCCGAGCCCGAAGGTTTTATATGGATTTGCAGATTGCCCTGTTGCTCGGGCAGGACGGCATCGTGAACGGCGCGGTCTACGGACTGATGGCGCTCGCGCTGGTGCTGGTGTTTTCGGTCACTCGCGTGATCTTCATTCCGCAAGGCGAGTTCGTCGCCTTCGGGGCCCTCTCGATGGCGATGCTGCAGGCCGGCCGCGTACCGGCCACGCTGTGGCTGCTGCTGGTGCTGGCCGTCGCGGTGCTGGTGGTCGAGTTCTGGCGCTGGAAGCGCGGCGCGGTGGTCGACTGGGCCTCCGCGCTCGCATGGTGCGTGGTGCTGCCTGCCGCCGCCGCCGCGCTGGTGCTGCTGCTCAAGCCCACCTCCATGGCGGGCCAGACGCTCACCACGCTGGTCCTCATCATGCCGCTCGGCCCCCTGCTCTACCGGCTGGCCTACCGGCCGCTGGCGGACGCCAACGTGCTGATGCTGCTGATCGTGTCGGTCGCGCTGCATGGCGTGCTGGTCGGCCTGGGCCTCCTCTTCTTCGGTGCCGAAGGTTCGCGCACCACGGCGTTCTCGGACGCGCGTTTCGACATCGGCGGCATCCCGGTCAGCGGGCAGTCGCTGGTGGTGGTGGGTGTCACGCTGCTGCTGGTGATTGCCATGTTCCTGTTCTTCGGCCGCTCGATGGTCGGCAAGGCGCTGCGCGCCACCGCCATCAACCGCGTGGGTGCGCGGCTCTCGGGCATTCCGACGGAACTGTCGGGTGACCTGAGCTTTGCGCTCGCGGCGCTCATCGGCGCCATCTCGGGCCTGCTGATCGCCCCCATCACCACGGTGTACTACGACACCGGCTTTCTCATCGGCCTGAAGGGCTTCGTCGCCGCCATCGTCGGCGGGCTGGCGAGCTATCCGCTGGCGCTGGCCGGCGCGCTGCTGGTCGGGCAGCTGGAAGCCTTCGCCTCTTTCTGGGCCAGCCCGTTCAAGGAAGTGCTGGTCTTCACGTTGATCATTCCCGTGCTGTGGTGGCGTTCGCTCCGCAGCCATCATGTGGAGGACGAGGAATGAGCGCGTCTTCGAACAATCTCGCGGTGTCCGCACCGCCCGAAGGCAAGCCGCTGGTCACGCCGCGTCAGCTCACGCTGGCGTGCGTGGTGCTGCTGGCGCTGGCCTGGGGCTTCCTGCCGGAGTTCACAGTCTCGGTGCTCAGCAACATCGGCCTCTATGCGCTGGTGGCGGCCGGCCTGGTCATGCTGACCGGCGTGGGCGGCATGACCTCGTTCGGCCAGGCCGCCTTCGTGGGCATGGGCGCTTATGCCACCGCGTGGATCTGCACCTCGCCCACGGCCGCAGCCTGGCTGGGCGGCGCGCTGAGTCCGGCGCTGCTGCCCTGGGCCGGCCTGCTGCTGGGCCTGGTGTTCACCTTCGCGCTGGCCTGGGCGCTGGGTGCGGTCACGCTCAAGCTGCAGGGCCACTACCTGCCGCTGTGCACCATCGCGTGGGGCCTGAGCCTGTACTACCTGCTGGGCAACATGGATTTCCTGGGCGGGCAGACCGGCATCACCGGCGTGCCGCCGCTGGTCATCGCGGGCGTGTCGCTGGCCACGCCGCGCATGCTGGGCGTGGTGATCTGGGCGGTGCTGCTGCTGGCGCTGTGGGCGCTGCACAACCTGCTCGATTCGCGCGAAGGCCGCGCCATCCGCGCGCTCAAGGGCGGACGGCTCATGGCCGAGTCGATGGGCGTGGACACCGCACGCCACCGCATCAAGCTGTTCGTGCTGGCCGCGCTGCTGGCGGCGGTGTCGGGCTGGCTCTATGCGCACCTGCAGCGCTTCGTGAACCCGACGCCCTTCAACCTGAACATCGGCATCGAGCTGCTGTTCATGGCGGTGGTCGGCGGCGCGGGCCACCTTTGGGGCGCCGTGCTGGGCGCGACGCTCATCACGCTGCTGAAGGAAAAGCTGCAGGACGTGCTGCCCGCCCTGCTGGGCACCAGCGGCAACTTCGAGGTGATCGTGTTCGGCCTGCTGATGCTCTTCGTGCTGCAGCGCTTCTCCGACGGCCTGTGGCCCACGCTGGCGCGCCTGGTGCGCCGCTGGGTGCGCGAGGACACGACGGGCAAGTCGCCTGCCGCATCGTCGGTATCGACCAGGACGCCCGCCGTGCAGCTCGCGCAGCGCACCCTGCCCGCCAGCGGCGAGATGCTGCTGCAGGCCAGCGACGTGAGCAAGCGTTTCGGCGGCCTCGTCGCCAACAACGCCATCTCGATGACGCTGAAGGCCGGCGAGATCCATGCGCTGATCGGCCCCAACGGCGCCGGCAAGAGCACCTTCTTCAACATGATCTCGGGCGTGGACGACCCCACCTCGGGCGAAGTGCGGCTGTCGGGCCAGTCGATGGCCACCAGGCCCTCGCGCGCCTTCGCCGCGCTGGGCCTGGGCCGCACCTTCCAGCACGTGCGCCTGCTCGGCCAGCGCAGCGTGGTCGAGAACGTGGCGCTGGGTGCCCACCTGCGCGCCAGGCGCGGCTGGCTCGCGGCCATGCTGCGGCTGGACCGCGCCGAAGAGGCCGCGCTGCTGGCAGAGGCCCGCAGGCAGATCGAACGCTGCGGCCTCGGCGCGCATGCGGACACGCCCGCCGCATCGCTGTCGCTGGGCCAGCAACGCGTGGTCGAGATTGCACGCGCCCTGGCCGGCCAGCCCTCGGTGCTGCTGCTCGACGAGCCCGCCGCCGGCCTGCGCCACCTGGAAAAGCGCGCGCTCTCCGTGCTGCTGAGCCAGCTGCGCGCCGAAGGCCTGGGCATCCTCGTGGTGGAGCACGACATGGAGTTCGTGATGAACCTCGCCGACCGCATCACGGTGCTCGAATTCGGCACCGTCATCGCCACCGGCACGCCGGCCGAAGTGCAGGCCAACCCGCGCGTGCTCGAAGCCTACCTGGGCGGCGCCGACGACGAACTGCTGGAAGACGCCCGATGAGCCACCCTTTGCTTCGACTCGACGACTTCTGCGTCGCCTACCGCACCGTGGAAGCGGTGCACAACGTGCGCCTGCAGGTGAACGAGGGCGAGATCGTCACCGTCATCGGCCCCAACGGCGCGGGCAAGACCACGCTGCTGTGCGCGGCGATGGGCCTGCTGCCTTCCACCGGCCAGCTCGCGCTGGACGGCGAGCGCATCGCGCGCCCCGGCGTGGAGACCATGGTGGCGCGCGGCGTGGCGCTGGTGCCCGAGCGGCGCGAGCTGTTCGGCGAGATGTCGGTGGAAGACAACCTGCTGCTCGGCGGCTTCTACCAGTGGCGCAAGGGCAAGCGCGACCAGCGCGCGCGCATGGAAGAGGTGTTCGAGATCTTCCCGCGCCTGCGCGAGCGCAAGCCGCAGATGGCCTCCACGCTTTCGGGCGGCGAACGCCAGATGCTGGCCATCGGCCGCGCGCTGATGGCACGTCCGCGCCTGCTGATGCTCGACGAACCCTCGCTGGGCCTGGCGCCGCTGGTGGTGCGCGAAGTGCTGCGCGTGGTGTCGCAACTCAGGAGCCACGGCGTGTCGGTGCTGCTGGTGGAACAGAACGCGCGCGCCGCGCTGCAGGTGGCCGACCGCGCCTATGTGCTCGAAATGGGCGCCGTGGCGCTCGAAGGCAAGGCGCGCGACCTGCTGCACGACCAGCGGATCATCGATACGTACCTGGGCATCGGCAAGAAGGATTGACGGTATTTCTCCCTCCCCTTCCGGGGGAGGGTAGGGGTGGGGGCACGCGGCGATCGATCAAGCATCGCGCCGCACCAACGCCGCTTGCCCCCATCCCCGCCTTCCCCCAGAGGGGGAAGGAGCAAGGCAACACACAGTCAAAGGACACGCACCATGACCACCACCCTCCAAAGCTACATCGCCGGCCGCTGGATCGGCCAGCAGGCCGCGCAGCAGCTGCGCAGCGCCGTCAACGGCCAGCCCGTGGCCAGCACGCACGCCGAGGCGATCGACTTCGCAGAGGCGCTGCAGTACGCGCGCCGCACCGGCATTCCCGCGCTCATGGCGCTCGACTTCCAGCAGCGCGCCGAACGCCTGAAGGCGCTGGCCAAGTACCTGGCCGCGAACAAGGAAGCGCTGTACGCCGTCTCGGCCCACACCGGCGCCACGCGCGCCGACAGCTGGATCGACATCGAGGGCGGCGCCGGCACGCTGAGCGCCTATGCCGGCATCGGCACCAACGAGCTGCCCTCGGGCAACCTGGTGCATGAAGGCCCGGCCTTCCCGCTCGGCAAAAAGGGCGGCTTCGCGGGCACGCACATCCTGGTGCCGCGCGGCGGCGTCGCGGTGCACATCGACGCCTTCAACTTTCCGGTGTGGGGCCTGCTCGAGAAGTTCGCGCCCAGCTTCCTCGCGGGCATGCCGTGCATCGGCAAGCCGGCCACGGCCACCAGCTACCTCACCGAAGCCTTGATGCGCCTCATCGTGCAGTCGGGCATCCTGCCCGCGGGCAGCCTGCAGCTGGTCATCGGCAGCACGGGCGACCTGCTCGACCGGCTCGAAGGCCCCGACGTGGTCACATTCACCGGCTCTGCGGACACGGCGGCCAAGCTGCGCGTGAATGCGAACCTGGTCCGCCAGTCGATTCCGTTCAATGCCGAGGCCGACTCGCTCAACTGCGCCATCCTCGCGCCCGACGTCACGCCCGACGACGAGGAGTTCGACCTCTTCGTGAAAGAGGTGGCGCGCGAGATGACCATCAAGGCCGGCCAGAAGTGCACGGCCATCCGCCGCGCGATCGTACCGCGCCAGCATCTGGACGCGGTGGCCGAGCGCCTGCGCGCGCGGCTGGCCAAGGTGGTGGTCGGCGACCCGTCGCGCGAAGAGGTGCGCATGGGCGCCCTCGCCACGCGCGACCAGCAGGCCGACGTGGCCGAACGCGTGGCCACGCTGATGCAGGGCGCCGAGCTGGTGTACGGCGAGCGCGACGGCTTCTCCCCCGTGGGCGACGGCGTGGCCGACGGCGCCTTCTTCGCGCCCACGCTGCTGCTGAGCCGCAAGCCGCTCGAACACGACGCCGCGCACGACGTCGAGGCCTTCGGCCCGGTCAGCACGCTGATGCCCTATGACGGCATCGACGAGGCGCTGGCGCTGGCTGCCCGCGGCCGCGGCAGCCTCGTGGGCACCCTGGTCACGCGCGACCCCGCCATCGCGGCCAGGGCCATTCCGGTGGCCGCCGCATGGCACGGCCGCCTGCTGGTGCTGGAGCGCGAAGCCGCCGCCGAATCGACCGGCCACGGCTCGCCGCTGCCGCAGCTCAAGCACGGCGGCCCGGGGCGCGCTGGCGGCGGCGAAGAGCTCGGCGGCCTGCGCGCCGTGAAGCACTACCTGCAACGCGCCGCGCTGCAGGGCTCGCCCACCATGCTGGCCGCCATCACCGGCGAACACGTGCGCGGCGCGGCCGTGCGCGAGAGCGAGGTGCACCCCTTCCGCCGCTACTTCGAAGACCTGCGCGTGGGCGATTCGCTGCTCACGCACCGCCGCACCGTGGGCGAGGCCGACATCGTCGCCTTCGGCGGCATCTCGGGCGACTACTTCTACATGCACTTCGACGAGGTGGCCGCAAAGCAGAGTCCGTTCGGCAAGCGCATCGCGCACGGCTACTTCGTGCTGTCGGCCGCGGCCGGCCTGTTCGTGTCGCCGTCGCCGGGCCCGGTGCTGGCCAACTACGGCCTGGACACGCTGCGCTTCACCAAGCCCGTGGGCATCGGCGACACCATCCAGGCGCGCCTGACCTGCAAGCGCAAGATCGACCGCAACAAGAAGGACGCCAGCGGCCAGGGCCAGGGCGTGGTGGCCTGGGACGTGGAGGTGACCAACCAGGACGGCGAGCTGGTGGCCAGCTACGACATCCTGACGCTGGTGTCCAAGAAACCCGCCGCACCGGGCGCCTGAAGCGCCACCGCACGGGCAAGGCCGTGTAAATTCGGCCGCCATGCTCTTCTGGTTCCAGCTCTTCCTGTTCGTCGCCGGCACGGCCGCGCTGCTGTACGTGTCGCGCGGCCCGCTGAGCCAGCCCGGTTCGCACGGCTTCTACCGCTTCTTCGCGTGGGAATGCATGCTGGTGCTGATCGTGGTGAACCTGCCCATGTGGCACGACGATCCGTTCTCGCCGAAGCAGATCGTCTCCTCGGCGTTCTTCGTGCTGTCGATCTGGCTGCCCATTCATGCGGTGCGGCTGCTGCGGGCCGTGGGCAAGCCTACCGAGGCACGCAGCGACGACCCCGCGCTCTACGGCTTCGAGAAGACCTCGTCCATCGTGAAGACGGGCGCCTTCCGCTACATCCGCCATCCGATGTACACCGCGCTGCTGCTGCTCGCGTGGGGCGCCTTTCTGAAGCAGTTCACCTGGCTCACGCTGGCGCTGGTGCTGGCGGCCACGGTGCTGCTGTTTCTGACGGCGCTGCGCGACGAGCAGGAGTGCATTGCGCACTTCGGCGACGACTACCGCGCGTACATGCGCGGCACGCGGCGCTTCATTCCCTTCCTGCTGTAGCGCGCGCACTGCGCACCTCGCGTCGCGCTGCGCTGCGCCTCGCCGGCAACCTTGCGGGACGCTGACCCGCACGATCAGGTTGCGTTCACACGGCGCTCCTAGCATCCGCGCATGTTCCTCGCATGCGTCCGCCGTCTTGCCGAAGCCCACCGCAAGGCGTGGTGCGTGCTCGGCATGCTGCTGGTGCTCCTTCAGCCTTTCATCGCGGTTCACTTCCGCTGCGACGGCCTGGAAGACGAGCCGATGCTGCGGGTGCGCAGCCTGAGCGACACCGCCCAGTTCGAGGCCGACGACCGCGCCGACCATCCGACGGACCGCGAGACCACCGTGTTCGCGCAGCCGCCAGCGAGCATCGACCACCCCGACGCATTCAGCTTCGCACTCGGCGCCCTGATGGCCCTGGTGCTGGCGATGCTGCCGCTGGTGCTGGCGATGGCGCGGCTGGTCGTGCCCATCGTGCGCAAGGTGCCCGAGCATGTAACGCCGCCCGGCGGCGCGCCGCCCACCGCGGCGCCCTGGCGGCGCCTGCCGCCCACCACCGCCCCACCTTCCCCGGTCTGAGAAGCGATCCGGCGCCGCGTGCGCCGCAACGCCTCGCTGCGTCACGTCGCATCACGCGACATCGCGCAGCGCGGCCTCTTTCTCATCGAAAAGGTCCAGACCATGTCTTGTTTCTTCTGGTGCGCACGCCGCACCGGGCGCCTTGGCGCGCCTCTCGTCTTCGCTCGCCTGTCCGGGGTCGCCCCATGAACGCGCTGAACATCGCACTCTTCCAATGGCTGGCCGCCGGCAGCCAGCCCACGCCGTGGGTGCTGTCCGTGGCGTCGGGCTTCGCGCTGTGGGGCGCCTGGGCGAGCGCCGGCATCGTCGCGGTGGCGCTGTGGCGCCAGCCCACCGACCGTGCCTGGCTGTTCGTCGTTGCGGCGGCGGCGGGCCTGACCTCGCTGCTGGCGCACGCCATCGGCGCGTCGCTCGACGTGCCACGGCCCTTCGTGCTGGGCCTGGCGCCGTCTTACATCGCGCACGCCGGGCGTGGCTCGCTGCCCAGCACGCATGCGTCGGTGATGTTCATGGTGGCGCTGGCCTTCATGCTGCGTCCCAGCCTGCGCAGGCTGGGCCTGCCGCTGCTGGCGCTGGCGGCGGCCACCGGGTGGGCGCGCATCTACGTGGGCGTTCATTTTCCGCTCGACATCGTGGCGGGCCTGCTGCTCGGCGGCCTGGTGGCCGGCGCGCTGCGCAGCGCGCAGTGGCTGGCACACCGCTTCCTTTCTTTTCCGACGTCGCAAGCCGGCCGCGCGCGCGACAGGAAGACCGCGGCCGCATCGTTCCGGAGGCATCCATGATTTCTTCTGCCAACGCCCGGCATGCGCACGCCGGCATCGGCGCGGGTGCACCGCCCGCGCTGTCGCGGGTGCCCATGCCCGCTTCGCGCACGGACGTGCCGCGTGCGCCGGCCGGCGACACGCGCAGCGTCTCCTGCGTGATCCCCTGCTTCAACGAGGGCGCCAACCTGCGCCACCTGCTGCCGCGGCTCGAAGACATCCTCTGTGCCACGAAACTGCGCTGGGAGATCATCGTGGTGGACGACGGCAGCACCGACGACACCGCCGACGTCGCGCGCGCATGGTGCGAGCTCTCGGGCTTTCGCTGCATCTCGCTGTCGCGCAACTTCGGCAAGGAGGCCGCGATCACGGCGGGCCTGGCGGCGGCCACCGGCGACGCCGTGGTGCTGCTCGACGGCGACCTCCAGCACTCGCCCGACCTGATCCACCAGATGATCGCGCAGTGGGTGGCCGGTGCCGAAGTGGTGTACGCCGTGCGCGAGGAGCGCAGCGACGAAAGCCGCTTCAAGCAGCTCGGCAGCAAGCTCTTCTACCGCCTGGTCAACGCGTCGGATCGCTTCGCCGTGCCCGAGGACGCCGGCGACTTCCGCCTGATGGACCGCAAGGTGGTCGACGCGCTCATGAGCCTGCCCGAGCGCAGCCGCTTCATGAAGGGCCTGTACGCCTGGGTCGGCTTTCGCGCCGTGGCCATGCCGTACACGCCCGCGCCGCGCGCGGAGGGCGTGAGCAGCTTCAACGCACGGCGCCTGGTGCGCCTGGCGCTGGACGGCCTCACCGCCTTCACCACCTGGCCGCTGCGCATGGTGAGCGTGGTCGGGCTGCTGTTCGCGCTGCCGGCCTTTGCCTACGGCATCTACGTGACCGTCGACCACCTGCTGTTCGGCAATGCGGTCTCTGGCTGGACCACCATCGTGGTGAGCCTGATGTTCTTCATCGGCGTGCAGATGATCTCCACCGGCATCGTCGGCGAGTACATCGCGCGCATCTACGAGGAGGTCAAGGGCCGGCCGCTGTACGTGGTGCGCCGAACGGACGGCGCCGGCCTGGAGACCGAGAACCCATGAGGCAACCAGGCTCGCGCTGGTGGACCGCGCGCCAGCCCCTGTGGCTCATTGCGGCGCTCTTCGCGTGGCTGCTGGCCACGGCATGGGTGCGTCCCCTGATGGCCCCCGACGAGGGCCGCTACGGCAGCATCGCGCTGGCCATGCTGCACTCGGGCGACTGGCTGGTGCCGCGGCTCGACGGCCTGCCCTTCTTCCACAAGCCGCCGCTGTTCTACTGGATCGGCGCGGCCGCGATGGCGCTGACCGGGCCGGTGGAATGGGCGGCGCGGCTGCCCTCCGTGCTGGGCGCGGGCGCGGCGGCGGCCGGGCTGTTCCTGTTCCTGCGCCGCTGGTCGACCGTGCGCGTGGCGCTGCTGTCGACCGTGGTGCTCGTGACCACCCCCTTCTTCTTCTTGGGCGCGCAGTTCGCCAACCTCGACATGCTGGTGGCGGGCTGCATCGCGTGCACGGTGCTGCTGGCGGCAGGCGCGTGCCTGGCGAAGGCGCGCGACGAGCCGTGGCGCGCGCTGCTCGCGGGCGCCTACCTGTTCGCCGCGGCCGGGTTGCTGGCCAAGGGGCTCATCGGGCTGGTGCTGCCCGCGATGGTGATCGCCATCTGGTGCGCGGCGACGCGCAGGCTCGCGGCGCTGAAGCTCGCGCTGTGGCTGCCCGGCTGGGCCGTGCTGCTGGCCGTGGCCGGCCCGTGGTTCGTGGCCATGCAGATGAAGTACCCCGGGTTCTTCGACTACTTCGTCGTCACGCAGCACTTCCGGCGCTTCGCCTCGTCGGGCTTCAACAACGAGCACGGCTTCTGGTTCTACCTGCCGGTGCTGGCCGGCCTCACGCTGCCGTGGTTCGCGTGGGTGCTGGTGCCGCGCGGCAAGGACGACGACACCCGCCCGAGGCGCTCCGACATCGACGTGCTCATGTGGATCTGGCTCGCGGTGATCGTGGTGTTCTTCTCGATGCCGCGCTCCAAGCTCGTGGGCTACGTGCTGCCGGCGCTGCCGCCGCTGGCGTACCTGATCGCGCAGCGCGTGGTCGCGGGCCGCACGCCGGAATCGCTGCTGTCCAAGGTGCGCGCCACCACGCTGGCGTCTGCGGCGCTGTGCGTGGCCTGCGTGGTCGCCGTGGCGGTGTACGCGACGCCACCGGGCGCGCACCTGCGCCTGCCGGCCGGCGCGTCGGTGGCGCCCGGCGAGCGGGTGCTGATGCTCGACAGCTACGACTACGAGATTCCGTTCTACTGGAACCTGCGCGAGCCGGTGCTGGTGTCGGACGACTGGCAGGCGGCGGCCCGCGACACCCGCGACAACTGGCGCAAGGAGATCTTCGACGCCGGCCGCTTCGAGCCGGCGCGCGCCGCCGCCACGCTGCTCGAGCGCACGCAGCTGGCTTCCACGCTCTGCGTGCCGCGCGCCACCTGGATCGTGGGCGCGAACACCGCGCACCTGGCGAACCCCTGGCTGGCTCGCGCGCGGCTGCTGGCGATCAACCATGCCCTGGCCGCGTGGCGCTTCGCGGGCAGCGCCACCAGCGACCCGCATTGCCTGGACGCCGCACCCGGCGCACCGCCCCCGGGCGCCGGCGGCGATGACTGACATGGCCGGCGTGCACCCTGCCACGGCGCGCCACATCTGCGCGTGCCTCTGCGTCTGCGCGGACGACTTCGGCCTGAGCATGGGCGTGAACGCGGCGGTCGTCGACCTGGCCGAGCGGGGCAAGATCTCCGCCACCGGCGGCATGGTGCGGCGCAGTGCCTGGCTGGCCGGTGCGAAGGCGCTGCGGCGCATCGCGCCCGCGCGGCTCGATGTCGGGCTGCACCTGGACCTTACGCGGCCGTCGCAGGCCGACGGGCCCGAGCCCGGCCTGGCCGGCCTGCTCGCGCAGACCTTCACGCGCACGGTATTCACGGCGGGGCTGAAGGCCGACATCCGCGACCAGATGACACGCTTCGAGGACGCCATGGGCCGCGCGCCAGCCTTCATCGACGGGCACCGCCACGTGCACCAGTTCCCGGTGGTGCGCGAGCTGCTGGTGGAGGAGATCGTGCGGCGCTACGCGGATTCGCCGCCCTGGCTGCGATGCACCGCACCGGGCTGGCTGCAGGGGCCCGACCGCTGGAAGGCCAGGCTCATCCACGCGCTGGGCGGCGCGCGGCTGCCCGCGCTCGCGGCACGCCACGGCATTCCCACGAGCCGGCACCTGCTGGGCGTGTACGACTTCTCGGGCGATGCCGGCGACTATGCGCGCCGGCTGGCCGAATGGCTCTCGGCCAGCGGCAGCGGCGACGTGCTCATGTGCCACCCCGCCGCCGGCATCATGCCCGGCGACCCGCACGGATCGGCGCGGCTGCACGAGTACGCAGTGCTGCGCGAGCTGGTGCTGCCGCTGCCCGGCCAACCGGGCGGCATCTGGCCGTCGCCGCTCTCGCAGCTGTTGCGCAACGGGACACTGGCGAGCCCCTGAGCCGCCCGGGCGGTCGCGTAACATCCGCGCCACCGTCCCCCTGGCGCCCACCGGCGCACCCCCTCATGCCCTCCCCGAAAAGCGCGGCCTTCCCTTCGCTCGCGCAAGCCGCCCTGCTGTTCGTGGCCCTGTTCCTCTGCGAGTTCGTCGTGGGTGCCGCGTTGCGCGACGCCAATGGCTGGCTCGGCCTGAACCTCATGCAGATCGGCGTGCTCTCGGCCGTGCTGGGCAACGGCTGCGTGTTCGCGGTGGTCATGCACTTCCAAAAGCTCACCTACCGCGAGCTCTTCCATCATTCGCCTTCATCCCCGGGCGCCATGCTGATGCTGGTGGTGCCGCCGGTGCTGCTGCTGGTGCCGGCGCTGCTGCTCGCCATCACCTCCGCGCTGCAGTTGCTGATGGCGATCGTGCCGCTGTCGCGCTGGGAGGAGTCGTTCTTCAGCCGCATGGCCGACGGCAGCGTGGCGGCCGTGTTGGCGGTGTGCGTGATGGCGCCGTTGCTGGAGGAGATGCTGTTCCGCGGCATCGTGCTGCGCGGCTTCCTGCAGCGCTATCCGCGCTGGCAGGCCATCTTCATGTCGGCGCTGCTGTTCGGCGCGGCGCACATGAACATCTACCAGTTCGTGGTCGGCTTCGTGATGGGCACCGTGCTCGCCTGGCTGTACGAGCGCACGCGCTCGCTCATTCCGTGCATTGCGCTGCACGCCACCTACAACACCACCACCTTGCTGCTGGCCGACTGGCTGGAGGCCGCATCGCCCTCGCGCCTGCTGTGGGCCGTGCTGCTGGCGTTGGCGGCGGCCGTGTGCGGCGTGGTGGTGTTGCGCGCGATGCTGGTACCGCGCGCGGCGCGGAGCAACTCGGCCTGAGCCGGGCGCCCCTGAGAACTAGGCCGTGGGCGGCAGCGCCCGCGCATCGACCGCCTCGCCGTCGACGATGAAGTGCCCGCCCGCCACATGGTGCAGCGTGCGCAGTTCGTCGTGGCCGTCGAAGTTCCAGCGCCCGTTGGCGAACACGCGCGCATCGGCCTGCGCGGCGATCACCTCGCCCAGGAACAGGTCGTAGCGATCCTGGATGTGCGGCTCCGGCAGCAGCCGGCATTCGAGCCAGGCCGCGCAGCCTTCGAGCAGCGGCGCGCCGGTGGCCGTGCCCGCGAAGGTCTCCAGGCCGTAGGCGGCGAACTTGTCGCGGCCCGAGGTCTCGACGAGCTCGCGGCCCGAGCTGCTGCCCAGCGCCTCGGTCAGGTCGAGCTGCGCGCGCGTGGGCACCTGCAGCGCGAAGGTGCCTGCGCCTTCGAGCAGCACCCGCGTCCAGGTGCTCTTGTCGAGCACCACCGCCACCTTGGGCGGCGCAAAGTCCAGCGGCATGGCCCAGGCCGCGGCCATGATGTTGCGCTGGCCGCCGTGTGCGGCGCTCACGAGCACGGTGGGGCCGTGGTTCATCAGGCGGTAGGCCTTGTCGAGCGGAACGCTCTGGCGGTGCTGCGCGTTGTTCATGCAGGAGTCAGCGCTTCGTCAACGGTAGGCATCGCACAGCGCAAGGTACTCGTCGCCCGAAATCTCCAGCGCCGTGGCGCGGCGCAGCACGCGGGCCTTGGGCTTGGGCAGGTCGGTCCTGATCTGGATCTGCCGGCTGATCGGAATGCCGACGTAGCTCTGGTTCACCCATGTGTTCTCGACGATGTTGCCCCACGGCAGCACCATGCCGTTCTCGAAGGTCAGGCCCTGGTGGCCGACCACGAACGCCGGCGTCGCGATGTTGCGCAGCGTGTTGAAGCACTTGAAGGTCAGCCACGCCGTAAGCAGCGCGAAGCAGGCCGCGATGAGGATGCCGATGTTCTTGTCCTGCGCGCGGATGCACAGCACGGCCAGCACCAGGGTCACCACGCCCCAGAGCACGGTGCCGCCGATGAGGCGCGAGCGGGAATAGAACACGGGACGGTCCTGGCGGGTCTTTTCTTGCTGTGCGGCGGAGCTGTAGATTTCCATTTGTGGTGTTCGCTGTGTGCGTCTGTTGGAGTGGTTGAAAAAAGGCTGAAGGGCGACGAAGAAGATTCAGTGCGCGGGCAGGCGCTGCATCAGGCAGGCCATGAGCACGGGTTCGTTGTCGATCTTCGAGCGATCGATCTTGCGGGTCTTGCCGCTGGCGACGATGACCAGGTGTTCGTCCACGTCCATGCCTTCCTCGTCGGACTGCGTGCGGATGGTGTCGATGCTCGACCACGCAATAAGCTGGCCCTTGTGCACCAGGCCTTCGGCCTGCAGGCCGAGCGCACCGAACTTCACCGTCTCGCCTGCGTGCAGGCGGCGCTCCACGTCGTGCGACATGGTGTCGCCGACGGCCTCTTCCACTTCGGCGAGCAGCGCGTCCGGCTGGTCCCACAGATCGAGCCGCAGGCGCAGCGTCTTGCCGTCGCGCGTGGTGAGCAGCACGTGGTTGCGGTTGTGGCGATGGCGAAAGCGCGTGACGTCCGCGAAGGCCAGCGTGCGTTCGCCGAGCTGCAGGCCGTGCTCGCCGACGGTCAGCGTTCCGGGCGTGCGCAACCACGCGAAGAAGTCGCTGCCCTTCCAGCAGATCAGGTAGATCGCCGCAGGAATGGCCAGGAACAGAACGACGATCGCGCCCTTGTAGCGAATGAAGTCCGGCGTGATCAGGTACGGAAGGATGTAGACCTTGATCGGCACCAGCATCATGGCGCAGAAGACATAGATGGCGGCCAGACCGCCGAGGACGCAATAGAACGAGTAACGAGGAAAGATTCTGGCGTGGCGAATGGGCATGTGGCGGGCCCGATGAAAGGACACGGGCGAACAAGAAACTACCCGCGCACCATACCAGCGCATTGCGTCTTTCCCGAGGCCTGGCGTGTCAGTCGAGGCCTCATTTTTCGAGTGAAAAACGAACTTCGTACGAAGGGCTTAGCCTGGAAGATTTAAGTTTGTCGCCGCATCGCAAGCGACCCGTTCTAAAGCATTCACTGCAGCTTCGAGATGCCATGGGACCTGCTTGAAACGACGCGCTGTACACACGCACGCCGGCAAAGCACACTGCGCACCCATTCCACGTTGGAGCCCGCCCCAGTGACCCCCTCGAAAGCCAGCCGCACCGCCCTAGCCACGTCCTTGATGCGCGCACTGCATTCGCGCTGCGACCCCGCCCCGCTGCTGGACGACCCATGGGGCGACCGCCTGGTGCCGGAGGCCGTGCGCGCGGCCTTTCGCGAACGGGCGATGGCACGGCACGCAGCAGCCGGCAAGGCCGAGGCCGAGACCGCCTTTTCATCCGACAGCGTGCTGGACGCCGTGTGGCGCGCGAACGCGGCGTATGCCGACGTGGTGCTGCGCTCGCGCTACACCGAAGACGCGCTCCAGGCGGCCGTGGCAAAGGGAGTGGCGCAGTACGTGATCGTCGGCGCGGGCTTCGACAGCTTCGTGTGCCGCCGGCCCGCATGGGCGCGCGCACTGGACATCTACGAAGTCGATCACCCCGACACGCAGCGCCTGAAGCGCCAGCGCCTGCAGGCGTGCGGCGTGGCCGCGTCGCCGTCGGTGCATTTCATCGAGGCGGACCTGGCCACGGAAGACCTGGGCACCGCGCTGGCCCGCTCGCGCTTCGACCCGACACAGCCGGCCTTCTTCTCGTGGCTGGGGGTCACCGTGTACCTCACGCGCGAGGCGAACCTGGCGGCGCTGCGCTCCATCGCGTCGTGCACGTCCGCTCACAGTGAACTGGTCTTCACCTACATCGACGAAGCCGCGCTCGCCCCGGGCCATGCCGGCGCGGAGGCCTTCCGCAAGCTGCGCAGCGATGTGTCGGCCGCGGGAGAGTCCTTCCTGTCGGGCTTCGATCCCGCGGCGTTGCAGGCATTGCTGCTCGACACCGGCCTGCGGCTGAAGGAAGATCTGGACGGGCACCAGGGCATTGCGCGCTACGACCCCGCGGGGCTCAACGGCCTGCGGTCCGCGGGGGCTGCGCACATGGCGCATGCCGTCAGCTTCCGGTCCGCCGGCGCCTGATAGCTTGCGGCGGCAACACCCACTCCTTCATGACTGCAGCCACGCCGCCCGCCACGCCCATCCCGCCAATCCCGCCAATCCCGCCGAGAAGCACCGCCTCCCGCCGCCCCGGTCTCGCCGACCTCGTGGCGGGCGTGTCCATCGCGGGCCTGCTGCTGCCCGAGGCCGTGGCGTACGCCAGCATCGCGGGCCTGCCGCCGCAGGCCGGCGTGATCGCGCTGTTCGCGGGCCTGCTGGTCTACGGCCTCTTCGGCAGCAGCCGCTTCGCGATCGTCTCGGCCACCTCGTCGTCGGCCGCGGTGCTGTTCGCGGCCACGATGTCGGTCACGGGCGTGGATGCCGCCACGCGGCTCGCGATGGGCGCGGGCATCGTGCTGCTGGCGGGCCTGTTCTTCGTCGTCGCGGGTGTCGCGAAGCTCGGCGCGGTTTCCAGCCTCATCGCGAAGCCGGTGCTGCGCGGCTTCGCGCTCGGGCTGGCGTTGACCATCGTGGTGAAGCAATTGCCCAAGGTGCTGGCGGTGCAGCCGGCGCACAGCGACTTCTTCCGGCTCGCCGGCGGGCTGCTGGGCGAGTGGCGGCACTGGAACCTGGCCGGCGCGGCCATGGCGCTGGTCGCGCTCGCCTTGCTGCGGGGTCTCGCGCGCTGGCGCGCGGTGCCGGCCGCGCTGCTGGTGATCGCGGGCGGCATCGCGCTCGACGTGAGCGGGCTGTGCCAGGCCTGGGGCGTGGCGGCGGTGGGAACCATCTCGCTGGACTTCTCGCACCCGCGCGTGCCCGTGCTCGACCGCGCGCAGTGGCAGAACCTGGGCGGCCTGGCCTTCGCGATGGCGCTGATCCTGTACGCCGAGTCGTACGGGTCGATCCGCACCTTCGCGCTGCGCCACGGCGACAACGTGTCGGCCAACCGCGACCTGCTGGCGCTGGGCGGCGCCAACCTGCTCTCGGCGCTGTTCCAGGGCATGCCGGTGGGCGCGGGTTATTCGGCCACCTCGGCCAACGAGTCGGCCGGGGCGCAGAGCCGCGCGGCGGGCATCGTCGCGGGGCTGGTGGTGCTGGTGGCGGTGCTCACGCTGCTGCCGTGGATCGCGCACACGCCCGAGCCGCTGCTGGCCGCCATCGTGATCCATGCGGTGAGCCACACGCTGAACCCGGCCGCGCTGCGGCCCTACTTCCAGTGGCGGCGCGACCGGCTGGTGGCACTCGTGGCGGTGGCCGCCGTGCTGCTGCTGGGCGTGCTCGACGGGCTGCTGGCCGCCATCGGCGTGAGCCTGTTGCTGTTGCTGCGCGGCTTCTCGCGCACCACGGTGAGCTGGCTCGGCCGGCTGGGCCAGAGCCACGACTACGTCGACACGGCCCGCCACCCCGAGGCCGTGGTGCCGCCGCACACGCTGATCGCGCGGCCCGAGGTGCCGCTGTTCTTCGGCAATGCGGATGCGGTGTTCGCGTCGATCCGTGCGCGCGTCGATGCGATGCCGGGCCTGCAGCGCATGGTGCTGAGCCTGGAGGAGTCGCCCGACCTCGACGCCACCAGCATCGAGGCGCTGTGCGACTTCGCGGCCTACGTGCGCGTGCGCGGCGCGCGCCTGTCGCTGGCGCGTGTGAAAGACGACGTGCGGGACCTGCTGGCCAAGGTGAATTCGCCCGACCTGCATGCGGACGTGTATGCGCCGTGGAGCGTGGACGACGCGGTGCAGTGAGCGAGAACGCCCGGTTCGGCCCTTACCAGATCTTCCACCACGGCTTCGGCTTGGCGTCGCCCTTTGTCTCGTGCGCGCCATGCGGCCTGAAAGCCCGCCGGACGGAAGCCGCAATGGCGGCCGTATCGAAAGAAACGGATGCAGGCGCATGCGTCATCGCGATGGACGGCACGGACGCGCGGGTGAAATCGGGTCGAGCCACGTTCGGCATCGGCATCGGCATCGGCATCGGCATCGGCATCGGCACAGCATCGACAGGGGCTTCAGGTGCGGTGACGAAGCCCCCGAGGAGCGCTGCGGAGTTGCGCCGTCGAACCGCATGGTCCAGCACGACCCCCGACATGAACTCCTTGTACGTATACGGTGCCTGGTCCCTTTCATAGAACGACAGCAACCTGACGGCCTCGAATGCTGCTTCGCCACCTTCAAAGGCTTTCACGAAAGTAAGCGCCTCTTCCTCTGGATCGTTGAGCAGAAAAACTTCCGTAGGGTCCATGGCGAGATATGGCAGCGAGAGCCCGCGCAACGCATCGACGGCGGCTTGCCAATAGTCCTCGACCCGCGACCGGTCTCCGACGAATGCATCAAGCAACGCGCGGGCCGCGACCAGGTTGCGCACCGCGTTCTCGACGGGTACGCATGGCAGAAGAATCTGTTGGTGCACGACGCCGGCCCCATGCCTGAAGGTCAGGGTTGCGGGAATCAGGTCCTCCCTGCGAAAGCAGAAGAACCAGATCGCCGGGATCTGATTGGCACCTTCGGCCACTGCCGCATAAGGCGATCCGTCACGCGCAGATGCCTCATGCAGGTGGATGCGATCGCAGACAGGGACGGAGGTGTTGAACAGGTATGCGCGGTTGGCCATGTCCAAGAATGCCACACCGCCCTTCGCCAGCACCGCGCTCGACAGCGCAAGAAGGCTACGGGCGCTTCGGCGGTCTTGCGGCCGCGGGCGCCTTCATGGAGCTACGCTGGATGACCGTGCGGACAACACCGCGCTACTGCCCCTGCTGAGCCGCGATCTCCTGCGTGATGCGCAGGAACTTCTCCATGTCCGCCACCGAGTTGCAATGCAGCGGCGACACCCGCACGGTGCCCGCCAGGCCGAAGGATTCGAGCATGCGCTTCGAATACAGGCTGGTGGCCACGCGCTCGTACACCGTCACACCGCGCTTGCCGTATTCCACGACGGCCTGCGTGCAGTCGATGTGGTCGAAGCCGATGCCCAGGATCAGGTCGCGCCGGGTCAGGTCTTCGTGGTCGAGGAACACCTCGACGCCGCGCATCTCGCGCATGCCGGTCGCATTGGCGTTGCCGTCGAGCAGCACGGCGAGCAGCGCGCGCTCGTGCAGCTCGATGTGGGTGATGCCCGCGACGAACAGGGTGCGGCGGTCGGTGGCATCCGTGAAGTGACCACCCAGCCAGCACACGTAGTCGACGATTTCGGTCAGCACCGCGAACTGCCACGGCGCCGAGCTGCCCAGGTCCCAGTAGTCGGGCTTCTTGGCGGCCAGCTTGTGGTGCGGCAGCACGGCCGCGCGCTCGGACATCCATGACAAGCCCGAGCCCCGGCAGCCGAAGAACTTGTAGGGCGCGATGTTGACGCCGTCCACCGGCGTCTTCTGCAGGTCGATGAGGCCGTGCGGCGCATGCTGCACAGCGTCCACCACGATGTACAGGTCGGGCTTGATGGCGCGCGCGCGGCGCACGATCTCCTCCATGTCGAGCTTGGCACCGGAGATGTTCGACGCGTAGATCACGTTGAGCAGGCAGGTGTCCTTGTCGACCAGCCGCACGATCTCTTCCACGTCGACGCCGCCGGTGACGGGGTTGCTCTGCGCCACGCGCAGCTCGCGGCCCAGGCGCTGGGCATAGAGGCTCATCGCGTCGAAGGCCGAGGGATGCTCGAGCACGGTGGTGACCATGTTCGTGCCCGGCACGTTCTCGGCAATGGCGCGCACCATGTCGAACATCGCGCCAGAGGCGGTGAGCGAGGCGTACACGCTGCCGCCCTTCGCATTCAGGATGGTGCGCAGGTCGTCGCTGCCCCGGGCCTGGATGTCCTGCAGCTCGACGGCCGTGGCGTGGATGCGCTCGGCGTTGTCGGGAATGGCGTCGACCTGCGCGAAGCGCTCGACCGCCGCCTTCAGGCGGAACGATCCGCCGGCGTTGTCGAAGTACAGGCGCTCGCGGCCGTGGTGGTCATGGTCCACGCCGAGAAAGCGCTGCTGCACCTCGCGCATCAGCGCATCGGAAAAGGCCAGGCCATGGGGGTGTTGTGCGTGCGGGGAAGCCATCGTTCAGACGCCCTTGTTGTTGGGGTTCTTGTAGATCTCGCGCACCGCGTCGGACATGGGGAAGTTCAGGTTCGCGTTCTTCGGCGGAATCGGCGAGAGGAACCACTTGGTGTACAGCTGCTCGATGGCGCCCGACTTCATGAGGCCGGTGACGGTCTCGTCCACCAGCGCCTTGAACTGCGGGTCGTCCTTGCGCAGCATGATGCCGTAGGGCTCCTGGCGCAGCGACTCCTTCAGCAGCTTGTATTCGCCGGGGTTGGTGGCACTGGCGACCATGCCGGCGAGCTGCACGTCGTCGAGCACGTAGGCGTCGGCGCGGCCGGTGGACAGCAGCAGGAAGCCGTCGGAGGTGTCCTTGCCGGCGATCTCGTTGACTTCGATGGTGCCGTTCTTGCGCGCGCCGCGCAGCAGCTGGATCGAGGTGCTGCCCGAGACAGTGGCCACGTTCTTGCCGTTCAGGTCGGCCAGCGAATTGATGCCCGAGGCCTTCTTCACCGCGGCGGTGATGTTGGTCACGAAGTGGCTGGGCGCGAAGTCGACCTGCGCCTGGCGCTGGGTGGTGTTGGTGGTGGTGGCGCAGTCGAGGTCGACCGTGCCGTTCTGCAGCAGCGGAATGCGGTTGGTCGAGTTGAGCATGGTGTAGCGCACCTCGAGTTTCGGCAGGCCGAGCTTGGCCTTCACCGCGTCGACGATCTTCAGGCAGATGTCGTTGGTGAAGCCGATGGGCGCGCTGTCGGCGCTGAGCTTGTACGAGAACGGAATCTGGCTGTCACGCGCGCCGATCTGGATCGTGCCGCTCTCCTTGATCTTCTGCAGCGTGCCGCCGTCCTGGGCGCTGGCCGCCCCGCAGGCGAAGACCAGGCCGAAACAGAGCGCGAGGGGAAGTTTCTTGAAGGTCATCGGGGGTTCCTTGAAGGGTCGAAGAGAGTGGACGGAGGGTGGATGAGGGTGGCTTGGCCGCATCTTCTGCCTCTGGATGAATTTCCAAAAGCGATTTTTTGTGATCGAATCACATGACTAAAAGCGTTCTTTCAGCCGGAGTGCCGCACCGTGATGACTTTCAAGCAACTCGAAGCCCTCTACTGGATCGGCCAGTTGGGCGGCTTTGCGCAGGCGGCGAACCAGCTGCACACCTCGCAGTCCGCGGTGTCCAAGCGGGTGCACGAGCTGGAGCTGCTGTTCGACACCGCGCTGTTCGACCGCAGCCAGCGCACCGCGCGGCTCACCGAGAAGGGCGAGGAGATGTTCGTGCTCGCGCAGAAGCTGCTGGCGCAGCGCGACGCCGCGGTCGAGCAGTTCGGCAAGCCCGGCGTGGTGGAGCGGCGCATCCGCATCGGCGTGACCGAGCTCACCGCCATGACCTGGCTGCCGCGGCTGGTGGGGCTGATCCAGCAGCACTACCCCAAGGTGATCCTGGAGCCCGACGTGGACGACAGCCTGCAGCTGCGCGACAAGCTGCTGGCCGACGAGCTCGACCTGGTCATCGTGCCTGACACCTTCGCCGAGTCGCGCCTGCCGCACACGGTCATCGGGCAGGTGCGCAGCGCGTGGATGTGCAAGCCCGGCGTGGTGCCTGCGGCGTCGGCCAGCGGCAGCGTTCGGCTGCACGAGCTGGCGCGCCACCGCATGCTGGTGCAGGGCAACAACTCGGGCACCGGGCGTGCCTACGACGCGTGGATGAAGGAGCAAGGCGTGCAGCCGGCCAACGTGATCGTGGTGAGCAACCTGGTGGCGCTCACCGGGCTCACGGTGTCGGGCCTGGGCGTGAGCTACCTGCCGCGCGAATGCCTGTCGCCGATGGTCGATGCGGGCATGCTCGCGGTGATCGAGGTGACGCCTGCCCTGCCCGTGGTGCGGTACGTGGCCATGCACAAGGGCGAGCACCGCAGCGCGCTGACCTCGTCCATCGTGATGCTGGCGCAGGAATGCTGCGACTTCACGCGGATGTTCCAGGCGCAGGGGGAAGAAGAGGCTTCGCCGGGCTGAACGTCAGGAGGAAGTCTCGCCGCCCGTGCAGGCGTGGCCCGCCACCCCCGCAGGCGGCCCGATTCTGTGAACCCGAGGTGACAGACCCATGACGGCCTGCCGCCGGATCGCGGACACCGATAGCAAATTCATCGGCCCGCAGGCAAATCTATCTGGAAATAAATGAAAAGCGCCTACCGAAAGCGCTTGGTGAACTCGCGCACCACGCCGATCACGGTGGCGTTGCCGAGCAGCTTGATGGGATAGCGCGTGTTGAGCGGCTTGAGATAGAGGTCGCCGCCGTCACGGATGAGCTGCTTGAAGGTGGTTTCGTTCGTGTCGTTCATGGCGATCACGTAGTCGCCCGGCAAGGCTGCCATCTCGGGCTCGACGATGACCAGCGAGCCATCGGGAAACGAGTCGCCGGTCTCGCTCACCATGCTGTCGCCGTGCACGCGCAGCGCATAGGTGTGGCGCTTGATCGGCACCGTGACGGGCACGGTTTCGAACCGGCCCTTGGGCTTGAAGTTGTCAATGACGGTGTAGTTGCCCGCCTCGACTTCGGACACCAGCGGCACCTCAGCGCGCATGTCGAAGCCCGGGCTGATGTTGGTGCCGCCGGAGACCAGCTCGGCCAGCGAGACACCCAACAGCTCGGCGACGCGCGGCTGGTTGCTTCGCTTCGGTGCGGTTCCGCCGGCCTTTTCCCATTGTTGTACGGCACCACGGCTCACTCCGACGGCGTCAGCAAACTGTTGCTCGCTCATCCCGAGACGTTTTCGACCTTCGCGAATAAGTTGATGAATGCTCACAGCCAAGAGGCTATGCCCTCATCGAGATAGAAAATCAATCGACGATAGCGATTCTGTCCGTAACGCTCCAGCAGGCGAAGCATTTAATTCACAGTGCTGACGTTCTGTACGGGGTACAGACGCCGCAGCGCCAAGGAAAGAGCAATCGCGTGTTCACGTGCACCGGTCTCGCCGCGAGCCAATGCGTCGAGCGCCTTTTCGTAGTCGTCCGTGAGCTTTTGCCACTGTTCGTAGTCGGCTCCGAGGCTGTTCGCGTCCTTGTCCATGGTCGCTCCTGTCACGTAGAGGTCCGCCCATCTGGCGCCAGTGTGACGCATTTTCTATCGTACTGTTAGTACTTTCAGATAGCTTAGGCCCGTCGCTCGACCAGCAGGGCCAGCAACCAGCCTGACGTCGCGGTCTTTCAGGCGCCGCGCGTCAGCATCCGGCCCGCCCGAGCGAGCACCCGCGCTTCGGCCTCGCCGCCGCGGTAGGCCAGCACGCCGTTCACGAACACCCGCTCCACACCCAGGCTCACGCCATGCGGGCGGTCGTAGGTGGCGGTGTCGGCGATGGTCTCGGGGTCGAACACCACCACGTCGGCCATGGCGTTGGCCCGCAGCAGGCCGCGGTCGGCAATGCGCAGGTTGCGCGCGGTCATGCCGGTCATCTTGTGCACGGCCTGCTCCAGCGTGAAAAGGCGGCGTTGGCGCCAGTAGCGCGCCAGAACACGCGGAAAGGCACCCCAAAGGCGCGGATGCGGATGGCGGTCGTGCGGCAGGCCGTCGCTGCCGATCATGGTGAGCGGGTGCGCGATGACGCGCTCCACGTCTTCCTCCTGCATCTGGAAGTAGCAGGCGCCGCCGGGCTTCAGGCGCAGGCAGGCCTCCTGCTCGATGATGCCCCACTCGCGCGCGATGTCGGAAACGAGGCGACCGGTCATCTCCGGGTGCGGGTCGGACCAGGTGAGCAGCACGTCGATCACGCCGTCCACCAGGTCCTCGCGCAGCACGGTGGAGCCGGCCACGTAGGGGTAGACATCCATCGCGATCTGCTGGCGCTGCGCTAGTGTTTCTATCAGCGGCAGGGTTTCCCTGGTGCGGCCCCAGTTGGCGGGGCCGGCGCACTTGTGGTGCGAAATGACGAGCGGCACGCCGGCCGCAAAGGCCGAGTCGCCGGCCTCGTGCAGCGCCTCGATGATCTGCTGCATCTCGCTGCGCAGGTGCGTGGCATACACACCGCCGTGGCGCGCCACCACGCGGGCCAGCGCGGTGACCTCTTCCGCGGGCGCCGCAAACGCCTCTTCGTAGAACAGGCCCGAGGACATGCCGTGCGCGCCGTCGGCCATGCAGCTGTCGAGCAGCGCCGCCATGCGCGCGAGTTCGTCGGCGCTGGCCGGGCGGTCGAGTGCCTGCATGGTCGCGAAGCGCAGCGTGGTGTGGCCGATGAGCGCGGCCACGTTGAGCGCGGGCTGCGCCGCGTCCACCGCCGCGCGGTACGCGGCCATGGTCGCGTGCTGGAACGATTCGGCGCCCAGCAGCGTGAGCGGCGGCTTCGACTGCGGCGTGCGGTACGGCGCCAGCGAAATGCCGCAGTTGCCCGTCACCACCGTGGTGATGCCTTGCGACACCTTGGGAAGGCACAGCGGGTCGCGCAGCACGATGGCGTCGTCGTGCGTGTGCGCATCGATGAAGCCGGGCGCGATCACCTTGGCGCGGCAGTCGACCACGTCGACGTCGGCCAGCACCAGGCCGTCGGGCAGCCGCCCGCGCAGGCCTTCGCCCAGCGCGACGATGCGGTCGCCGCGCAGCAGCACGTCGCCCGGCCACGACGGCCCGCCCGAGCCGTCGACCACCAGGCCCGCTTCGAGCAGGATGGCTTTGCTGGCGGTCTCGTTCATGGTGCGGCCTTCTTGCTGTTGATGCCGCCGCCGTCCCAGCTTTGCAGCGGGTGCGTGGTGGCGTCGATGCCGTGGCGCTGGAACGCCTCGCGTGCGCGCTGCAGGCGCTGCACCGCGGGCTCGCCGCGGCGCTGCGCCACCAGCACCGTGAGGATCTCGATGGCCGTGAGGTGGGTGAGGTAGGCGTCGATGCCCACGTGCATCACCGCGTCGTCGGGCACCGACAGGCCGAGCAGAAAGTCGGCCTTGGCCGCGAGCGCCGTCCCGGGCCGCGTGAGCGCGACCACCTGGGCACCCTGCCCGCGCGCGATGTCCACCGCGTCGAGCAGCGACGGCATGCCGCCCACGTGCGAGATGGCGATGACCACGCCACCCCGGCGCTGCGCCGCACCGGCCACCTGCTGCAGGTGGTAGTCGGCCCAGGCGTTGGCCGACAGGCCGAGCCGGAACAGCCGTGCCTGCAGGTCGTTGGCCATGAACCACGAGGTGGCGCCCGCGCCGTAGATGTCCACGTGCGGCGCCGCCGCAATGGCCGCCACGGCACCTTCGAGCACCTGCATGTCGAGCTGTCCGCGCACACCCGAGACCGACGCCGCCGCGCTGCGCGCGATCTTGCCCACCACCTCGTCGGCCGCATCCTCGATGTTCACGCGGCGGTGCAGCGGCGAGCCGCCCAGCGCCAGTTCCTGCGCCAGCGCGAGCTTGAACTCGCGCAGCCCGGCAAAGCCCAGGTCGCGGCAGGTGCGCATGATGGTCGGCACCGAGCTGCGCGAGCGCTCGGCCAGCTGCTCGAAGCTTTCTTCGAGCGCGCGGTCGGGGTCTTCGAGGATCAGGTCGAGAATCGCGCGCCGCGTGGCCGGGGCGCTGCTGCGCAGCTCGGCGATTTTCTGGAGCAGGGAGGGCGTCATCGGTGCGGATTCAGAAGTGCATGGCGACGGCGTCGCTCACGCGGTAGTTCTCTTCGACCACGGGCATCCAGTGCCATTTGTCGAAGGTGGTGCAGGGGTGCGAAATGCCCAGGCCGACGCGCTCGCCGACCACGGGGGCCTGCGCTTCCTCGCCCGCGTCCCAGCGCAGGTAGGCGTGCTGGTCGTTCAGCGCGGTGATCTTCCAGCCGGCGGGCACCGCTTGCGCTTCGAGCGCGCCGCGGGCCGCGCGCGCGATGGGCACGGGCAGCGACAGGTCGAAGGAGATGTCGCGCTTGCCGACCGCAAGAATCGCCAGGCCCGGTTCGGGGCGCGACTGCACGGTGGCCCACACCTCCATGGCGGGCACCAGGCTTTCGCCGCAGCCGCAGCCCAGGCGCTCGTCGACCGCGCTCACCATGCGCTTGTAGAAGCCGTGGTCGTGCGTGACGTAGCAGCCCGAGCGCAGCAGGCCGCGCACCGGTGCGCCGAGCGCGGGCTTCAGGCGGCCGGCCACCAGGTCGAAGATGGCCGAGCCACCGGCGGAGACCAGCACTTCGTCGGTCTCGAAGAGCGAGTGCGTGTCGCAATGGCGCGCCACGGCTTCCACGCGGTCCATCAGCGTCTTCGCATAGGCCGCGTCGGGCTCGCTGGCACCGGTGGCGCCCTGCCCTTCGTAGGTCTCGATCCCGACGAGCCGGGTGGCGTCGCTGGCGCGCAGCCGCGTGGCGAGCGCAATGGCTTCCTCATGCGTGCGGCAACCGGTGCGCGCGCCTTCGACGCCGATCTCCAGCATCACCTCGAAGGGCACGCTGCCGGCATGGCGGGTCGCCCAGTCCTCGATCAAGGCCAGCTGCGCGAGCGAATCGACCAGGAACACGATGCGCAGGCCGGCGTTCGCGCGCAGCAGCAGCTGGATGCCGCCCAGGTCTTCGTCGCTCACCACCTGGTTGGCGATGAGCGTGCGGCGCGCGCCGGCCGCCACGCCCACGGCCAGCTGCGTGACGGTGGCGAAGGTCAGGCCCCAGGCGCCCGCGTCGAGCTGGCGCTGGAACAGTTGCGGCGACATGGTCGTCTTGCCGTGCGGCGCCAGGTCGATGCCCCACTCGCGCACGCGCGCCTGCATCCACGCCAGGTTGTGTTCGAGCGCCTCGCGCTTGAGCACGGCCAGCGGCAGCGGCAGGTCGCCGGCCAGCACGTTCCAGCCGGCGGCACCGACTTCGCTGCGGCGGCGCGGCGCCTGGGTGCGCGGGTAGCCCTTGAAGCGGTCGCTCAGAAGCGGGTCGTTGAAGTCGGAGGCGATGGCGTCGGCGGCGGCGGCTTTGTCGGTCATGGTCATGCGGTGATGTTGGAGAGCAGTTCCTTGCGGATGCAGGCGCTGTAGTGTCCGGTGGAAATTTCGTCGAGCGGCGGCACGGTCTGCGCGCAGGCCTCGATGGCATGCGGGCAGCGCGTGCGGAACACGCAGCCCGAGGGCGGCGAGATGGGGCTGGGAATGTCGCCCTTCAGCGCGATGCGCTCGGTCGCCACCTCGGGGTCGGGCTTCGGGCTGGCGGCCAGCAAGGCCTGCGTGTAGGGGTGCGAGGGGCGCGCGAACAGCTCGTCGGTGGTGGCCACTTCCATCACCTTGCCCAGGTACAGCACCACCACGCGGTCGCACAGGTACTCGACCACGTCGAGGTCGTGCGAGATGAAGAGCATCGTCAGGCCCAGCCGCTCGCGCAGGTCGGCCAGCAGGTTGATGACCTGCGACTGGATGGACACGTCGAGCGCCGACAGCGGCTCGTCGGCCACGATGAACTCGGGCTCCACGGCCAGCGCGCGCGCCACGCCGATGCGCTGGCGCTGCCCGCCCGAGAACTCGTGCGGAAAGCGGCTCGCATGCTCGGCGCGCAGGCCCACGGTTTCGAGCAGCTCGGCGATGCGCTTGTCGCGCGCGGCCGCGCCCTTGTGCAGGCCGTGCGTGGACAGCGCCTCGCCGAGGATGGCGCTGATGCGCATCTTCGGGTTCAGGCTGGCGTACGGGTCCTGGAAGATGATCTGCAGCTTGCTGCGCAGCTTGCGCATGCGCTCGCCCGACAGCGCGCCGATGTCTTCGCCGCGGTAGAGCACCTGGCCGCTGGTGCGTTCTAGCAGGCGCAGCACGGTGCGCCCGATGGTGCTCTTGCCCGAGCCCGATTCGCCGACCAGGCCCAGCGTTTCGCCGGGCTGGATGGCGAACGACACGTCGTCGACCGCGCGCACCGGACGGTCGCCGCTGCCGAAGTATTTCTTGAGTCCGCGGACTTCGATGAGGGGGGCGGCGGTGGTCATGGGGATGTTGTACTGGCTCCCTCCCCCTTTGGGGGAGGGTTGGGGTGGGGGCACGACGGCACTGGATGAAGCACTGCGCCGAACGAACGCCGCTTGCCCCCATCCCAGCCTTCCCCCGGAAGGGGAAGGAGCAACACGCCAGGCAGCGCGCTTGTCATGCGACTCTCGGCAACGGTTGCGCCGGCTGCACGCGCACGCAGCGCGCCTCGCGGCCATGGTGCGTTTCGATCAGCGGCGGCATGGCCGCGCTGCATTCGGGCAGCGCCAGGTCGCAGCGCGGCTCGAAGGCGCAACCCGGCGGCGGCGCCAGCGGGCTCGACACCTGCCCGCGAATCGCGAACAGGCGCTTGGGGCGGGGCTGTCCCGGCAGGCGCGCCTTGCCTGGCAGGCAGGCCAGCAGCCCTTGCGTGTACGGATGCTCCGGCTGCGCGAACAGCGGCCGCACGGGCGCGCTCTCGACCACGCGGCCCGCATACAGCACCACCACGTCGTCCGCATGGTGCGCGACCACACCGAGGTTGTGCGTGATGAACAGGATGCTCATGCCCGTCTCGGCCTGCAGCCGGCGCATGAGTTCGAGGATCTGCGCCTGGATGGTCACGTCCAGTGCGGTGGTGGGCTCGTCGGCGATCAGCAGCGTCGGGTCGCAGGCCATGGCCAGCGCGATCATCACGCGCTGGCGCATGCCGCCCGACAGCTGGTGCGGGTACTCGTGGATGCGTTGCGCGGCGGCCGGAATCTCCACCAGCTCCAGCATGCGCAGCGCATGCGCCATGGCCGCCTTGCGGTCGAGCCCCTTGTGCAGGCGCACGCTCTCGGCAATCTGCTCGCCGATGGTGAACACCGGGTTCAGGCTGGTCATCGGTTCCTGGAAGATCATCGACAGCTGGTTGCCGCGCAGCGAGCGCATCTCGCGTTCGCCGATCTGCAGCAGGTCGAGCGTCTTGCCTTCGCGCGTGACGAACGAGGCGCTGCCGCTGACCTGCGCGTTGGCCGTCTTGGGCAAGAGGCGCATCAGCGTGAGGCTGGTCACCGACTTGCCCGAGCCCGACTCGCCCACCAGCGCGGTCGTCTTGCCGGGCTGGATCGAAAAGCTCACGTCGGCCACCGAACGCACGAGGCCGTCTTCGGTGGGAAAGCTGGTGCTCAGGTTGCTGACCGTGAGACGTGGGGTTGTGGTCGTCATCACGAGGTCTTCTTCAGTTTCGGGTCGAGCAAATCTCGTACGCCGTCGCCCAGCAACTGGAGCGACAGCGCCGTGAAGATGATGGCCAGGCCCGGGAACAGAACCACCCAGAAGGCCTGGTGCGCGTACTGCTGGCTGCCCGCGACCATGGTGCCCCAGGTCGGGATCTCGGGCGGCACGCCGACGCCGAGGAACGACAGCCCCGCCTCCGCCAGGATGGCGTAGGCAAAGATGAACGACACCTGCACCAGGATCGGCGACATCAGGTTCGGCAGGATGTGCCGCCACAGGATGCGCGAGGTGCGCACGCCCAGCGCGCGTACCGCTTCCACGAAGAGCAGCTCGCGCACCACCAGCGTCGAGGCCCGCACCACCCGCGCCACGCGCGGCGTGTAGACCAGCACCAGCGCCAGCACCGTGTTGAGCAGCGAGGGCCCGAGGATGGCCACCAGCGCAATGGCCAGCAGGATGTCGGGAAAGGACATCATCGCGTCGACCACGCGCATCAGCGGCGTGTCGAGCCGGCGGAAGAAGCCGGCCATCAGGCCCAGCGCGGTGCCTGCAATGACGGCACCGAGCGCGGTGAGCGCCGCGATGGCCAGCGAGTAGCGCGCGCCGTGCACGATGCGCGAATACATGTCGCGGCCCAGTTCGTCGGTGCCCAGCAGGTGCGCGGCGCTCGGCGGCTTCAGGCGGTCGAGCACCGCCGTGTCGTTGGGGTCCATGGAGGCGAAGACCGGCGCGCCGATCGCCAGGATGGCGATCACCAGCAGCACCAGGGCGGAGACCATCACGATGCGGCGATGCATCAGCTGGCGGAGCATGCGAGGCATTTGCATTTTTCTTTCCTCAGACCTTCACGCGCGGATCGACGACGGCGTAGAGCAGGTCGATGGAAAAGTTGATCAGCACGTAGATCGCCGCAATCACGAGCAGCGCACCTTGAATGACCGGGTAGTCGCGCCGCAGCACGGCGCTGACCACGAGGTTGCCCACGCCCGGCAGGCCGAACACCGTCTCGGTGATGACGGCGCCGCCGATCATCAGCGCCACCGTGAGGCCGATCACCGTGACGATGGGCACCAGCGCGTTGCGCAGCGCGTGCTTCAGCACCACGGTGCTTTCGCTCAGGCCCTTGGAGCGCGCGGTGCGCACGTAGTCTTCGCCCAGCACGTCGAGCATCGAGGCGCGCGTGAAGCGGATGATGAGCGCCGAGTTCAGCAGGCCCAGCACCGCGGCCGGCAGCACCAGCGCATGCAGCCGCTCGGCCAGCGGCGCGTCGGGCGCGCCGTAGCCTGATACGGGGAACCACCCGAAGGACAACGCGAAGATCTGGATCAGCACGATGCCGAGCCAGAAGCTCGGAATGCTGGCGCCCAGCATCGCGATGCCGGTGAACAGCTGGTCGACCACGCGCCCGCGGAACACGGCGGAGACGATGCCGCAGGGCACGCCGATGAGCGCCGCGATGGCCACCGCCATCAGCGCCAGCAGCGTGGTCGGCTCGGCGCGCTCCCACAGCGCCTGCGTGACCGGGCGCTGCAGGAAGATGGAGGTGCCGAGGTTGCCCTGCAGCACCTCGCGCAGCCAGTAGCCGAACTGCACGGGCAGCGGTTTGTCGAGCCCGTATTCCTTCTGCACGCGGGCGATGTCGGCCGCGGTGGCCTGGTCGCCCAGCAGCACCGACACCGGATCGCCCGAGGCCGCGCGCGTGAGCACGAAGACGATCACCGCCACCAGGGCGAGCACCACGAGCATGCCGAGCGCGCGCGAGGCGATGTAGCGAAGCGGAGCGCTTTTCATCACGCAGAGAACTCGATGGCCGACGCGCTGCCCACCGCCACGTACCGGCCGGTGAACCGGATGTCGCCCTTGCGCACGCGGAACACCGTCACGTTGTCGCCCTGCTTGTTGTGGCACACGTAGAGGAAGCGGCCGCTCGGGTCGAGCGTGCAGCTGCGCGGGTAGTTGCCGCGCGTCCACTCCTCGCGCACCAGCGCGGGGGCGCCGGTGCGCGCGTCGATCCTGAAGAGCGAGATCGAATCGTGCAGGCGGTTGAGCGACACGAAGTGCTGGCCGTCCGGCAGCATGCGAATGCCCGAGGCGTAGCTGGTGCCCTTGAAGCCCTGCGGCAACGCCGAGGTCTCGCTCACCAGCGCGAGCACGCCCGTTGCGTTGTCGTAGCGCATGAAGGCGATGGTCGAGGCCTCTTCGTTCACCAGGTACAGCCACTTGCCGTTCGGGTGAAAGACGAAGTGCCGCGCGCCCGAGCTCTCGGACACGGCCACGGTGCTCGGCTGGCTCAGCACGCCGGTGATGCGGTCGAAGCGGTAGGAGATGACGCGGTCCAGCCCCAGGTCGGCCACCAGCACGAAGTTGCCCTTCGGGTCGGCATGCACCATGTGCGCATGCGGGCCGTCGTGGTCGCTGGTGGCGAAGCCTTCGTGCGAGCGGGCGGCGGCGGGCACCACGTCGGCGCCGGGCTTGCAGGGCGTACCGGCGCCGCAGGCCTCGATGTCCTTGTAGACCACGGCGGCGGCGCCGGCGTCGGGCGTGCCGTCGGCGCGCAGCGCGATCACGCTGACGTCGCCGCTCGCGTAGTTGGCGGTGAAGAGGAAGCGGCCGTCGGGGTGCACGCTGATGTAGGCCGGGTCCTTGCCGCCGCAGGGCGTCTCGGACACGAACGACAGGGCGCCGTCGGCACCGATACGAAAAGCCGAGACCGAGCCGGCCTCGAACTCGTTGGCCGCGTAAAGCATCGGCAGCTTCGGGTGTCGCGCGAGCGATGCGGGATTGCGCAGCTTCGCGCCCTCGCCCGTGGCGGCCACCGCCGCCGGCGCGCCGGGAATGGGCTTGAGCGCGCCGGTCGCGCCGTCGAGCACGAACTCGTGCACGCCCAGCCCGCGCCCGCCGCGCCACGGCTTGCCGCCGTCGCTGTAGGTGCCGACGTAGGCGTAGACCGGGCCGGACGTTGCGGCCCGGACGGAAGTGGACGTGAGGCCCAAGGCTCCGAGGCCGGAGGCCAGTGCGCTGGCTTGCAGAAGTTGGCGACGCGATGGCATGGCGGGGGTCCTTGCGGGCTTACTTGATCTTCGCGTTCCAGAAGAACGGCCAGGTGGCGGGCGTGTAGTTGTCCAGCGCCGGGCTCCTGGCCGACAGGCCGTTGAACTTGCCCACGTTGATGTACGGCACCTCCTCGTAGACCACCTGCTGCACCTTGCCCCACAGCGCGCCGCGCTTGGCCGGGTCGCTCTCGACGTTGAAGGCCTGCAGCGCCGCCTTCTTGGCGGGCGTGTCCCACCAGCCGGGCGCGCCGTCGCCGAGCTGCGGCGGCGAGAGCATGGGCTCGGGGAACTGGCCCGAATGGGTCACGTAGATGTCCCACAGCTTGGAGTCGTTGCGGCGCTGCACCAGCGTGGCCCAGTCGACCACGTTCAGGTCGACCTTGAAGCCGGCGCGCTTCAACTGCTCGGCCATCAGCAGCGACATGTTGTAGTGAAAGTCGTACTGCCGGCTGGTGAGCACGCGAATGGGCTCGCCCTTGTAGCCGGCCTTGGCCGCGGCCTCCTTGGCCTTGGGCGCGTTGCGCTGGTTGTACTGGTCGCTGCCGGCCGTCGAATAGAACGGCGAGCCCTTCGGGAAATGGTTGCCCTCGGCCGCGAAGAAGCGCGTGTCGCCGAAGCCGGCCGCGAGCATCTCGCCTTCGCCCAGCGCGGTTTGAATCGCCTGGCGCAGGGCCGGGTTGGCGGCCACGCCTTCCTTGGTGTTGAGCACGAGGTACGGGAAGCCGAACGAGGGCGTCATGATCGGCACCGTCTTGCCGCCGGACTTCTCCAGGCGCGGCAGGGCTTCCACCGGCAGCAGGTCGGCAAAGTCGTACTGGCCGGCCAGCGCGCCTTCGACGCGCGTGCTGGCATTGGGCACGGGCACGAAGCGCAGCTCCTCGATGGCCGCCTCGCGCTTGCCGCCGTAGCCGCTCGCGGGCTCCTTGCGCGCGGCGTACTTGTCGAAGCGCGTGAGCAGCACGAACTGGTCGGGGCGGCGCTCCTTGAACTTGTAGGGGCCGGTGCCGACGAAGTCCTTCAGCGGCGAGGCGATCGAGTCCTTGGCCATGATGGCGGCCATGCCGCTGGGCAGCGCGAGCTGCGACAGCAGCGGTGCATAGGGCTCCTTCAGCACCACCTCGACCGCCAGCGGGCCCTTGGCCTTCAGGCTGTCGATTTCCTTGCCCACCGCCTTGCCGCGCGGCGACTGCTCCATCCAGCGCTGCAGGCTGGCGACCACGTCGTCGGCGGTGAGCTCGCGGCCGTTGTGCAGCATCACGCCGCGGCGCAAGGTGATGGCGTAGGTCTTGCCGTCGGCAGAGATCTTCGGCATGCCCTCGGCCAGCATCGGCACCACGTTCCACTTGGCGTCGAAGGTGTAGAGCGTCTCGTAAACGTGCTGCATGATGGTTCCGACCAGGTCGGCGGTCGAAGCCATCGGGTCGAGCGTCTGCGGCTCGGCCACCATCGCCAGCGTGGCGAAGTTGCGCGGGCCCTGTGCGCGGGCGCTCTGGTAAGGCAGCGCGGCGCACAGCATCGCGAGCAGGGAGGCGCCCAGCAGGCTGCGCCTGGACAACAGGGGCAACGAAAGACGCTGGACTGGACCGATGTGGGGCATGAGGACTCCTTCTTGGGGCGGGCGCCTCGAACGGGCGGGTTTTGAAAGAAATTTTCTTTCTTGCCCGGACTCTGAAGCACTATCCATGCCAAATCATCCGTGTTAACCCTTGCTCAGGGGTTATTCTGAAATAGATTTTCAGATTGGAGGGATACTCGCAGCGCGTTTCCCTCCTGTTCGATCACCCGATTTCTTCCCTCAAGGAGCCCTCATGCCTCTCGAATACCTCGGCGCCCCGCCCCTCGCCTCCGACCGCCAGGTGCGCCCTTTCTCCCCGGCCGTGCGTGCCGGCGACTTCGTCTATGTGTCGGGCCAGGTCCCCGCGGACAAGAACGGCGAGATCGTGGCGGGCGGCATCGAGGCGCAGACGCGCCAGGTCATGGAAAACCTCAAGACCGTGCTGGCGCTGGCCGGCGCCACGCTCGACGACGTGTGCAAGAGCACCGTCTGGCTGCAGGACGCGCGCGACTTCGGCGCCTTCAACCGCATCTACATGAGCTACTTCGGCGAGAACAAGCCGGCGCGCTCGACCACCGAGGCGCGCCTGATGGTGGACGCCAAGGTCGAGATCGACGTGGTGGCCTACAAGCCGAAGTAACCGCTACTTCAGCTCGGTCTTGCGCTGGATGATGCGCGAGACCAGCCCGTAGTCGACCGCCTCCTCGGCCGACAGCCAGCGGTCGCGCTCGATGTCGGCCAGCACCACGTCCAGCGGCTTGCCGGTTTCGCGCGCGATCTCGTGCGCGATGCGCAGGCGGGCCTTGATGATTTCCTGCGCCTGGATGGCGATGTCGGTCGCCTGCCCGCCCGCGCCGCCGCTGGGCTGGTGGATGAGGAAGCGCGTGTTCGGCAGGCACACCCGGCGCTCGCGCGGGGCGGCCAGAAACAGGTGCGTGGCCGCGCTGCCGACCCAGCCGGTGCCGATCATGTTCACCGGCGCGCTGATGAAACGCACGATGTCGTGGATGGCGTCGCCCGACTCCAGGTGACCGCCCGGCGAGCTCACGAGGATGTCGATGGGCTTGTCGGCGCTGTCGGCGTCCAGCGCGATGAGCCGGCGCGTCACGTCGGCCGCCACGGCGTCGGTGATGCTGCCGAAGATCAGCAGCGTGCGCGACTTGAACGCCTTTTCTTCCAGGTAGGAGTTGCGCGGCTCGGCGGTGGCGGCGGGCTTGGTGTCGTCGTCGGATTCCAGAGAGAACATCGGGTGCATGAAGAAAGCTCCTGTGGTTGGACTGTCTTGACGAACAAGCCCACAGTTTCGTGACATCGCGCCTGCTGTGGCAAGCTGCGCCGATGCTCGATGAACGCTATCTCTCGCAATTCCCGGCGCTGCGAGCCCGGCTGGTTCGCGCGGCGGCGCGCACGCTGGGCACGCAGGCCGAAGCAGAGGACGTGGTGCAGGACACCTACCTGCGCGCGCTCGAAGCCGGCGACGTGCAGCCGCCCGATTCGGCACAGGCGTGGCTGACCACGGTGATGCAGAACCTTGCGGTAGACCGGTTGCGGCGCGACAACTGGATGCGGCGCTGGCTGCGCGATGCCGATCCGCTCACGCTCGAAGCACCTTCGGCGGAAGCCGATGCGGCGCAGGCCGAGTCCATCGAACAGGCGCTGCGCTCGATCGCCGCCAGGCTGTCGCCGGCCGATGGTGCCGCGGTGCTGTTGCGCGAAGTCTTCGAGGCCAGCTTCAAGGAGATTGCGCAGGCCAGCGGCAAGACCGAGGCGGCGTGCCGGCAGCAATTGCATCGCGCGCTGCTGCGGCTGCGCCAAGACAAGCACGGGGACGGGGGCGGGGAAGACACCGGATCGGAAGCGGCCTTCCAGGCGTACCGGCAGGCACTGAGCGACTGCGATGCGCAAACCCTGTTCGCGATGCTGCGGCAGCCGCCGCTGCGTGCGGTCGCGGTGCCGGCCGCCATGGCACCCAGGTCGGGCGCGCCCCGCGCGGTCTGCCAGGTGGTGCAGATGGGCGGACGGCTCGGGCTGGTGCTGACGCTGGGCGGCAAGGTGTTGTGCGTGCTGCCGCTGGATGCGCGGCAGACCGAAGAAGAAGCCCTGCCTTTGAATTAGCGCTTTCCCCCTCTGTGGGAAGGTTGGGATGGGGGCAGCGCGGCCTCGAAGGCTGCATGGCGTTGAAAGCCGCGAGCCCCCACCCCGGCCCTCCCCCAGCGGGGGAGGGAGAAAAACAGAAGGCAACGCGACGAACTGACGTCGCTCCCGTCCTGGTTTGGCTCCTTCCCCCTCTGGGGGAAGGCTGGGATGGGGGCACGCGCGGCCTCGAAGGCTGCATGGCGTTGAAGGCCGCTAGTCCCCACCCCGGCCCTCCCCCAGCGGGGGGAGGTAGAAAAACCTCGATCAGCCGGCCAGGCGCCCGGCCACCAGCTGCAGCACCCGATCGCACCGCTTCGCCAGGTCCTGGTCGTGCGTGACCATCACGAACGCCGTGCCATGCCGCCTTGCCAGGTCCAGCATCAGTTCGAACACGTTGTCCGCCGTGCTGCGGTCGAGGTTGCCCGTCGGTTCGTCGGCCAGCACGCAGGCCGGCTGCGTGACCAGCGCGCGCGCAATCGCCACGCGCTGGCGCTCGCCGCCCGACAGCTCGGCCGGCCGGTGGTGCAGCCGCTCGCCCAGCCCCACGCTCTGGAGAATCTTCGTGGCCGCCTGCGCCGCCGTGGCAGGCTCCACGCGCCGGATCTTCAGCGGCATCGCCACGTTGTCCAGCGCGCTGAACTCGGGCAGCAGATGATGGAACTGGTAGACGAAGCCCAGGTGCTGGTTGCGCAAGCGCCCCTGCTCCGCCGCGTCCGCATGCGCGATATCCTTGCCGAGCAGCTCGACCTTGCCCGCCGTGGGCGCGTCGAGTCCGCCCATCAGGTGCAGCAACGTGCTCTTGCCCGAACCCGATGCGCCGACGATGGCCAGCGTTTCGCCTGCGTGCACGTCAAGGTCGACGCCGTGCAGCACGGTCAGGTCGAGCCGGCCCTCGTGGAAGCGCTTGGTCAGTCCACGGGCCTTCAGAACAACTTCACTCATAGCGCAGGGCCTCGGCCGGGTTCACGCGGCTGGCGCGCCAGCTCGGGTACAGCGTGGCGACGAAGGCCAGCACCAGGGAAATGATCGCAATCGGCACGATGTCGCTTTGCTGCGGATCGCTCGGCATCTTGCTGATCAGGTAGATGTCCTTCGGCAGGAAGCTCGCGTGGAACAGCTGCTCCAGGAAGGGCACGATCACGTCGATGTTGTAGGCGATGCCCAGCCCCAGCAGCAGCCCGGCCAGCGTGCCGATCACGCCCACCATCGCGCCCTGCACCACGAAGATGGCCATGATGCTGCGCGGCGAGCTGCCCAGCGTGCGCAGGATGGCGATGTCGGCGCGCTTGTCGGTCACGGTCATCACCAGCGTGGAGACCAGGTTGAACGCCGCCACCGCCACGATGAGCGTGAGGATGATGAACATCATGCGTTTCTCGACCTGCACGGCCGCGAACCATGTCTTGTTCTGGCGCGTCCAGTCGCGGATGAGGAACTCGCCCGGCAGGCTCACGGCCAGCTGGTCGGCCACGTCGCGCGCCTCGTTCAGGTCCTTCAGCTTCAGGCGGATGCCGGTGGGGCCCTCGAGGCGGAACACCTTGGCGGCATCCTGCTCGTGCACCATGGCCAGCGCCGAGTCGTACTCGTAGTGGCCCGAGTCGAAGGTGCCGACCACGGTGAACTGCTTCAGCCGCGGCACCACGCCGGCCGGCGTGACCTGTCCGCCCGGTGCCACCAGCGTGACCTGGTCGCCCGGCTGCACGAACAGCGAGCGCGCCAGCTCGGCGCCCAGCACGATGCCGAACTCGCCCGGCACCAGCTTGTCGAAGGTGCCCTTCGACGCAATGCCGTTGATGTCGGTCACCTCGGGTTCGAGCTTGGGGTCGATGCCGCGCACGATGGTGCCCTTCATGTCCTCGCCGCGCGCAATGAGCGCCTGCGTGCTGATGAAGGGCGCCGCGCCGAACACCTCGGTGTTCTTGCGCGCCGCGGCCATGATCTGGTCGAGGCTTTGCAGCGCCTGGCCGTCGCGCGAGAAGATCTCGATGTGCGACACCACGCCGAGCATGCGGTCGCGCACCTCTTTCTGGAAGCCGTTCATCACACTGAGCACAATGATCAGCGCCGCCACGCCCAGGGCGATGCCAAGCATCGAGACACCGGAGATGAAGGAGATGAAGCCGTTGCGCCGCGTCGCCCGGCCTGCGCGCGTGTAGCGCCAGCCGAGCTGCAGTTCATAGGGAAATCGCATAGGGTCGGAATTGTGGCATTCCGGATGACCTCAGGGCTTCCCGGACAATAGGGAGATGGCCGAAACCCTCCCACGTCATTTGTTGATCCCTTTCGCCGGCCGCGGTTCCCCGGCTTGCCGCGCGGCACTGCCCACGTTGCGGCTGCCCAACCTCGAAACCCTGCTGCTGCGACTGACCCTCGCCGACACCGACACCCAGGACGACAGCACGCGCTCGCCGCCGCACGAACGCGCGCTGGCGCGGGCGCTCGGCATTCAGGCGGCCGACGGCTGCATCCCCTGGGCCGCCTTCGAGGCGCGGCAACTCGGCATCGCCACGCCGGACGACACCGAAGGCTGGGGCCTCGTCACGCTGTGCAACTGGCAGGTCGGCATCGACGACGTGGCGCTGGGCGACCCGTCCGCCATCGAGATCGACGCGGCCGAATCGGCGGCGCTGCTGGCCGTGGCGCGCCCCTTCTTCGAGGAAGACGGCATTGCGCTGCACGCGTCTCCCGTGCCCGGCCGCTGGCTGGCGCGCGCGCGCATCTTCGACGGACTGGCCACCGCCTCCATCGACCGCGCGGTGGGCTACCCGATCTCGCAGTGGTCGCCGCTGGCCGACGCCGCGCGCTCGCTGCGCCGGCTGCAGAACGAGATGCAGATGCTGCTGTACACCGAGCGCGTGAACGACGACCGCGCCGCGCGCGGCGTGCCGCCCATCAACTCATTCTGGCTCAGCGGCACCGGCGCGCTGAAAGAAACACCGTCGCCGACCGGCCCCGCGCCCGAGGTGAGCGACGCGCTGCGCGTGGCCTCGCTGCGCGACGACGGCGCCGGCTGGGCACAAGCGTGGCAGGCGCTGGACGCCGGCCCCGTTGCCATGCTGCTGGCCGACTACACGCGCGGCGCCGACGTGGCGCTCACGCTGTGCGGCGACCGCGCCGCGCAGCGCTACACCGTGCAGCCGCGCGGCCTGGCACGCTGGGCCAGGAGCCTTTTCGACCGCAAACGCGCGTCGGTCGTGCTGGAATCGCTATGAAAATCATAGCTAGAGAGATCCCGCCGCGCACCGTCTGGGCACTGGAGCAGGCGGGCGTGCACCCCCTGCTGGCGCGCCTGTTCGCGGCACGCGGCGTGCGCGCCAAGGACGAGCTCGACGACGGCCTCGCGCGCCTGCTGCCGCCCGACACCTTGCGCGGCACGCAGGCCGCCGCCGTGCTGCTGGCCGACGCCATCGCGCAGGACAAGCGCCTGTGCATCGTGGCCGACTACGACTGCGACGGCGCCACCGCCTGCGCGGTCGGCGTGCGCGGCCTGCGCCTGCTGGGCGCCAGGCACGTGAGCTACCTCGTGCCCGACCGCGTGGTCGACGGCTACGGCCTCACGCCGCCCATTGCCGAACGCGTGGCCGACAGCGGCGCCGACATGCTCATCACCGTGGACAACGGCATTGCCAGCGTCGACGGCGTGGCCGCCGCCAAGGCGCGCGGCCTGCAGGTGCTGGTGACCGACCACCACCTGCCCGGCCCCGAGCTGCCCGTGGCCGACGTGCTGGTCAACCCCAACCAGCCGGGCTGCGACTTCGAAAGCAAGAGCATCGCCGGCGTCGGCGTGATGTTCTACGTGCTGCTCGCGCTGCGCTCGGAGCTGCGCAAGCGCGGCGTGTTCGACGTGGCCACGCAACCGAAGCTCGATGCGCTGCTGCCGCTGGTGGCTTTGGGAACGGTCGCGGACGTGGTGAAGCTCGACGCCAACAACCGCCGCCTGGTGGCGCAGGGCCTGCGCCGCATCCGCGCGGGCTCGATGCCGGCCGGCGTGGCCGCGCTCTTCAAGGCCGCGGGCCGCACGGCGTCCGCCGCCACCACCTTCGACTTCGGCTTTGCCCTGGGCCCGCGCATCAACGCGGCCGGCCGGCTGGCCGACATGACGCTGGGCATCGAATGCCTGCTGACCGACGACGCGGGCCGCGCCGAAGAGCTGGCGCGCATGCTCGACGGCATCAACCGCGAGCGGCGCGACATCGAAGGCGGCATGCGCGACCAGGCGCTGCTGCTGGCCGAGTCGCTGTTCGCCGCGGATGGTGAAGGCATCGAAGCCCCGCCGCCGGCCATCAGCGTGTTCGACGCCAACTTCCACGAAGGCGTGGTCGGCATCGTGGCCTCGCGCATCAAGGACCGTTTTCACCGCCCCACCTTCGTCTTTGCCGCGAGCGGTGCGCCGGGCAAGGAGCACGAGCTCAAGGGATCGGGCCGGTCGATTCCGGGCTTTCACCTGCGCGACGCGCTCGACCTGGTGGCCAAGCGCCACCCGGGCGTGCTGCTGCGCTTCGGCGGCCACGCGATGGCCGCGGGCTGCACGGTGGCGCGCGAGCACTTCAAGACCTTCGAGCAGGGCCTGGCGCAGGTGGCGGGCGAATGGCTGGCGGCCTCGGCGCTCACGCGGCAGCTGGAGACCGACGGGCCGATCGCGCGCGAGTACATGCGCATCGACCTGGTCGACACGCTGCACAAGGAGGTGTGGGGCCAGGGCTTCGCGCCGCCGACCTTCAGCGAAGAGGTGGAAGTGGTGTCGCAGCGCCTGGTGGGCGAGAAGCACCTGTCGCTCAAGCTCAGGCACCAGGGGCAGCCGATCGACGCAATCTGGTTCAGCCATACCGAGCCCCTGCCGCCCAAGGTGATGCTGGCGTTCCGGCTCGATGCCGACGAGTGGCAAGGCGTGCGGCGGCTGCGCTTCCTGGTCGAAGGCGCGGAGTTCTAGTTCCGGTTGCAGCGCGCAAAGCGGCGCATGGGGCGCAAGGGGCGCAAGGGGCGCTTCAGGCGCCCTTGCCGTGCGCAGCCTCGGCCGACACGATCTGGTGCAGCACCTTGCCCGGGTCGGTGCGTTCGGTCAGCGCCTTCACTTCGTCGTCGGCCTCGGGCGGCAGTTCCATCTTCTCGGCCATGCGGGTCACCAGCCGCAGCATGGCGGTCATCTCGCGCTCGTTCAGCAGGTTGATCTGCAGGTCCAGGTGGTGGCGGCGCTCGTTCTCCTCGTCGGACATTTTCTGGCTGATGAGGATCATGATGGCCAGCACGATGGCCTCGATCGACACCAGGAACAGCAGGAAGGTGAAGGGGTACGGGTCGATCTTCCACACCCACTGGTTGAGCACGATCCACAGCGCGAAGAAACCCAGGTTCCACCACAGGAAGGCCACGGTGCCGCAGAAGCGCGACATGCGCGCCACCAGCTTGTAGAGCGCGGGCTTCGAGCGGCGGTTGCCCTCCTCCAGGCAGAGGATGGCTTCGATGTTGCGGTGGGTCAGCTCACCGATCGACGGATTCTTCTGGGGCTGTTGCTGGGGCGTTGGCATGGCAGCGTGTTTATCGCCGCCGGCCGCCGCGCCACGCGTAGGCTGGCGTCGGCACTGGTTGAAAGAGGGTCGGCAATCAGGCCGGGTTGGCGGGCCGGGGGTGGCGGGCGCGTTTTGGCGGCGGACTCCTACGGCCGCGCCGGGCGCACGCGTTCTACCGTGATCATTTGCCACAGGAGATGCCGTCCATGAAGTCAGCCAGCACCACCGCCCGCGCCGCGCAGCGCAAACAGGACGCGCGGGACAGCGCCAAGCCTGCGGCCACGAAAAAGACAGAGAAGAAAGCGAAGAAGGCAGCGGTGCAGGCCGGCCCCCGGCCACAACCCGCCACGCCGTTGCCGACCCAGCACCTGGACAAGCCCGGCCACGAAGCCGGCATGGCGCTGCGACCTCGCTTCGAAGCGCCGGACTACAAGGGCAGCGGCAAGCTCAAGGGCATGACCGCGCTGATCACCGGCGGCGACTCCGGCATCGGGCGCGCGGTGGCGGTGCTCTACGCACGCGAAGGCGCGGACGTGGCCATCGTCTACCTCGACGAAGACACCGACGCACAGGAGACCCGGCGCCATGTGGAAGCCGAAGGCGCGCGCTGCCTGCTCGTCAAGGGCGACGTGCGCAAGCCGGCGTTCTGCGACAAGGCGGTCGGCAAGACCGTCAAGACCTTCGGCAAGCTCGACATCCTCGTCAACAACGCCGCGTTCCAGTTGCACGCGGCGTCCATCGAAGACATCACCGACGAGCGCTTCGACCTCACGCTGCGAACCAACGTGTTCGGCTACTTCCAGATGGCGCGCGCCGCGGTGCCGCACCTGCGCAAGGGCGGCTCGATCATCAACACCGGCTCGGTCACCGGGCTGGAAGGCAGCGCGCAGTTGTTGGACTACTCGACCACCAAGGGCGCCATCCACGCCTTCACCAAGGCGCTGGCCAGCAACCTGCTGGACAAGGGCATCCGTGTGAACGCGGTGGCGCCGGGGCCGGTGTGGACCCCGCTGAACCCCGCCGACAAGGCGCCCGAGGACGTGAAGAACTTCGGCAAGGCCACCGACATGAAGCGGCCGGCCCAGCCCGAGGAACTGTCGCCGGCCTACGTGTTCCTTGCCGCGCCGAGCTGCGCCAGCTACATCACCGGCATCGTGCTGCCGGTGACGGGCAGCGTGGGCGCGGCCTGAGGGTTTCTGAGACGCAGCGCATAGGCGGTGGGCGCTTCGGGCATACGATCGGAGACCTCGTCTTTCGTCAGTGCCCGTGCCTCGACTTACCCGGATGCCGCCCAGCCCCTGCCCCCGCTTTCCCTCCACCCAGGACCGTCGCTCATGACCGACGGTGCGAGCCATGGCCTGCTGGCGGGCCTGATGGTCTGCGGCCTCGTGCTGCTGCTGGTGTTCGGCACGTTCATCCATGTCTGGTACGTGCTGGCCTGCGGCTTCGCGCTGGCCGCCTTTGCCGGATGGAACAGCCTGTCGCCTCACGATGCATTCGCGCACTGGCCGGCCGCGGCACTGGTGCTGTGGGCCGCGTGCCGGCTGCAGTTCGCGCGGCAGCTGCTGCGCATGCGGCATTTCGCGCCGCGCCTGGACAAGGCCGCGCTGGTGCTGCTGGCCGCGCTCGCCGTCACCGTACTCTTTGCCGCGCTCGACACCCGGCTGGGCTGGACGCTGCGCGCGCTGCAGGGGCTGGTGGTGGCCTCCACCGTGCTGCTCGCGGTGGGTGCGCTGCTGGCGCGGCGCGCGTTGCCCTGGACGGTGGCGTTGTTCTGCGCGGGTGCCGTGCTGCTGCTGGCCGGCATCTCGGCCACGCCGCTGCCGGCCTGGGCCGAACAGCCATGGGCGCCCCTGCGCATGAACACCGCGCAGGCCGCCGTGATCGCCGAACTCGCGTTGCTGGCGCTGGCGCTGGCCGCGCGCATCCGCCAGGTGCTGCGCGCCGAGAAGGCGCTGGAACAACGCACGCAGGCCCTGATGGGCGCCATGGGCACCGACGCGCTCACCGGCGCCACCAGCCGCGCCGGCCTGGAAAGCCGCGGCACGGAATGGCTGCGCGAAGGCCGTCCCTTCTCGCTGATGATGGTCGACCTGAACGGCTTCAAGCGCGTGAACGAACGCCACGGCCGCGCGGGCGGCGACGCGGTGCTGGCCGCCATCGCGCAACGCCTGCGCCAGCAGGTGCGCGCCGACGACATGGTGGCCCGCCTGGGCGACGACGAGTTCGCGATCCTGCTGGCCGGCAACCCGGCGCGGCAGAAACTCGCGGAGATGGCGATCCGCATCGAGACCGCGGGCGCCACGCCGGTGGCCTTCGAAGGCCGGCTGCTCGCGGGCGGCGAGCTCAGCATGGGCATCGCATGCCACCCTGCCGACGGCGACACGCTGGCGCGCCTGCTCGAATCGGCCGATCGCGCCCTGCGCCATTGCAAGCGGCAGCGCATGGGACCGTCCTATGCGTTCGCCGGGGAAAATTCGGGAAGCGCGGCACAGGGCTGACAGCAATTGCGCGCAAGGCCTGCCAGCGGCGCGTCCGGCTTTCGAACCTTCTTCTTACCTCGCGTCCCGCGAGGCACAGTGCATGATTCAGGCATGAGATTCCATGCTTTCGCACTGCCTGTTTTTTCAGCACCACCGCCGGCACCGCCTTCGCGTGGCTGACAGGTCCGGCCTGTCAGGGCCTTCTCATTCATCCGCCCCACATCCAGCGCTGCGCGCATCGCGCGCGGGCGCTCCATGCCATCACAGGAGGACGTTTTTTCCATGCGCCGTTTTGAACTGATCGAAGGAACCGCCAGCAAATTCTGGGAAGTGGAGCAGTCGGACACCGACCTCAACATCCGCTGGGGCCGCATCGGCACCGCGGGCCAGAGCCAGACCAAGTCGTTCGCCGACGCCACCAAGGCCGCCACCGCGCTGACCAAGCTGGTGGCCGAGAAGACGGGCAAGGGCTACAGCGAAGTGGGCGTGGCGGCGGGTGCGGCCATCGGCAAGACCGAGGCGAAGGCCGAGACAAAGGCCGAGACCAAGCCGAAGGCCGAGGCGGCACCGGAAAAGGCCACGGCCGCATCGGCCGCGAAGGCCGCGCCAGCAAGCGACACCGCAGCGGCGGACGCCCCCGCCGAAGGCATCGACAGCCAGGCCGACCGCGTGTTCGAAAGCGTGCGCTCGCAGATCGAAGAGGGCACGCTCACCCGCAAGGACACGCTCTCGCCCGCCAGCCTCAAGCGCCAGCACGGCGTGAGCGAACAAGGCGCCGCGCTCGCCTTCAAGCGGCTGCAGTCCGCGGGTCTGCTGGAGGGCTGGGGCACCAGTTGCTCGCCACCCAAGGATGCGCAGGCCATCGCGAAGGAACTGGGCACCTCGGCCTCGACCACGCAGGCCGCGGCTTCGTCCGCACCGGCCTCGGAAGCCGCCGTCAGCGCCGACACACCGCCCTGGCTCGCCGCCGGCACACCCGTGCGGCTGTCGCCCGAGATGCTGCGCGAAGCCTTCCCCTCGCGCCGCTTTCCGCCCAAGCCCCTGGAGCCGCCGGTGAGCGTGGGCGCGGCCTGGCTGCCGGTGCGCCGCAAGCTCGAACTCCACGTGAACATGACCGGCACCGACGCGGTGCTGCGCGACGCCACGCAGCGCGTGATCGACCGCAGCACGCAGCCCATTCCCGCGGCCGACGCCGAGGCCGACACCGTGCTGCTGGCGCTGGTGCTGAGCAGCGGCAACCACGGCAACAGCCAGATGGGCGCGGAGCTGGTGCCCTACCTGGCGGTGCAGTACGGCCTGCCGGGCGCGGTCGACATCCTGCTGGCCGCGCAACAGATCGAGGTGCAGTCCGACTACGACCGGGCGGCCAAGAAGCACCACTACAGCTTCAGCGCCAGCGTCTCCAAGCAGATGGGCAGCGCCTACTACGGCCCCTTGGGTGAAGGCGAGCAGGCCTTCCGCGCGCAGCTGGCGCTTGCCGCACCCGAGGTCTGGCAGGACTGCCGCGACCGCATCGAGGCCGGCCTGCCCCGCGTGCACCCGAGCCGCCAGCCCGCGTTGGCGATGCTGCTGCCCGATGCGCCCGAAATTTCCAACGCGCTGGTGCATGCGCTCGCGGCCGCGAAGCCCGCGCCCGAGACGATGCACTGGCTGCAGCTGACCGCCACCGACCCCGACGCCCTCGCGCTGGCCGCCAAGGTGCGGCTGAGCTATTCGAGCGGCTTCTGGGGCAGCGGCCCCATGACCAGCACGCTGGCGCAGGAGCGGGGCGTCGATGCGGTTCCCGTGCTGGAGCGCGGCGCGGCCACCGACGACGCGGGCGACGCGCTCGCCTGCATCGGCACGCCCGATGCGGTGCTGGCGCTGGCCCGCGTGGCGAGCACGTCGAAGGGCGCGCTGGCACGCCTGGCGCTGTCGGTCGACCGCTGGCCGATGGCGGCGATTCCCGCGCTGTCGCGGCTGGTCGCGTCGGGCGGCAAGGACGCGAACCTCGTCAAGCCCAGCCTCACGCGGCTGCTGCGCGCGCACGGCGCGGCCCTGCCCGCGCTGCGGCCCTGGCTCGACGCGGGCGCGCAGGCCGTGATCGACCAGCAACTGGCGCTGCTGGCCGGCCCCACCGAGGTGGCCGAGGCGAGCGAGCTGCCCGGCGTGCTGGTGGCGCCGCCGTGGCTGGCCAAGGTGCAGAAGAAAGCGGCCGGCGCGCTCGCGCTGGAACCCTTGGCATCGACGCCCGTGGAGCAATGGCAGGAAGGCGAACGCGAGAAGGCGCTGCGCATCAACTCCTGGCAAATGAACCGCCATGCATCGGCGCGCCAGGACCTGTCGGTGCTGATGGACGAACTGGGTTTCGACAAGTCGAAGCAGAAGACGATCGGCCCGCTGGGCAAGCTGGCGGCCGAGGCCGTGAAGGCCGGCGACGCCGACGCGCTCATCACCCACTGGCGCGCGATGGTGGCCGAGCGCAAGAAGGAGCGCTACTACTGGTTTCGCTTCGACTCGGCCTATGCCGCGCTGCTGCCGGCCGCCGTCGGCGTGCCGTTCTGGAACGCCGTGGCCGGCGAGGCCGAGAGCGACGACATCGGGCTCATCCTGGCCACCCACGGCCTGGCCGTGCTGCCGGGCCTGGTGGCCATGGTGCGCAGCAAGCCCACCGAGAACCTCTCGTACGCGCTGAACTACGGCGCGGCCGAGCTGGCCATGCCCGCCGCACGCGCCTTCGCCAAGCTGAAGACGCTGCGTGCCGAAGGCCGCGCCTGGCTGCTGAAGTACCCCGAGCACACCGCCTGCGGCCTGATTGCACCCGCGCTCGGCAAGGCCGGCGAGGCGCGCGACTGCGCCGGCTCCGCGCTGCGCCTGCTGCAGGCCAACGGCCACGAGGCGCTGCTGCTCGACGTGGCCGGCCGCTACGGCAAGCCCGAAGTGGTGGAGGCATTGCGCGCCGTGCTCGACGAAAGCCCGCTCGACCGCTTCCCCACCAAGCGCGCCAAGCTGCCCGAGTTCTGGCAGCCGCGCGGCTGGCGCCGGCCCGCGCTGAAGAACGGCAAGGCCCTGCCCGACGACGCGCTCGACAACCTCGGCCAGATGCTGACCTTCCCGACCAACGAAGAGGTCTACGGCGGCATCGCCGTGGTCAGGGAAGCCTGCGACGCCGTCTCGCTGGCCGAGTTCGCCTGGGACGCCTTCACCGCCTGGCTCGAAGCCGGCGGCCCGAGCAAGGAAGGCTGGGCACTCACCATGCTGGGCCAGTTCGGCAACGACGACACCGCGCGCAAGCTCACGCCCTTCATTCGCGCATGGCCCGGCGAGGCGGCGCATGCGCGCGCCGTGACCGGGCTGGACGTGCTGGCGACCATCGGCAGCGACGTGGCGCTGATGCTGCTCAACGGCATTGCGCAGAAGGTCAAGTTCAAGGGCCTGCAGGACAAGGCGCGCGAGAAGATCGGCGCCATTGCCGAAGCGCGCGGCCTGAGCACCGAAGAGCTCGAAGACCGGCTCGCGCCCGACCTCGGCCTGGACGAGCAGGGCACGATGCGGCTGGACTTCGGCCCGCGCGCGTTCAAGGTGGGCTTCGACGAAACGCTCAAGCCCTATGTGCGCGAGACCACCGACGGCGTGGACGGCGCCCGCCTGCCCGACCTGCCCAAGCCCAAGAAGACCGACGACGCCGAACTGAGCAAGGAGGCCGTCGAGCGCTTCAAGCTGCTGAAGAAGGATGCACGCACCATCGCCAGCCAGCAGTTGCTGCGCCTGGAGGTGGCGATGTGCGCGCGCCGGCGCTGGACGCCCGAGGTGTTTCGCATGTTCCTGGTCGAGCATCCGCTGGTGCGCCACATCGTGCAGCGGCTGATCTGGGGCGTGTATGCGGTGGAAGGCGACGCCAACTACGGCGGCACGCTGCAGGCGTGCTTCCGCGTGGCGGAGGACGGCAGCTACACCACGGCCGAGGACGACGCGTTCGAGTTGCCGGAACCGGGCCACGGCACGAACATCCGCATCGGCGTGCCGCATGCGCTGGACCTGCCGGCCGCCGACGCCGCGGCCTTCGGCCAGGTGTTCGCCGACTACGAGCTGCTGCAGCCCTTCGCGCAGATCGGCCGCGACGTGTACACGCTGACCGACGAAGAAAAGAAGAGCCTGAAGCTGGAGCGCTGGAAGGACGTCAAGGTGCCCACGGGCCGCGTGCTGGGGCTGGCCAACAAGGGCTGGCGCCGCGGCCAGGCGCAGGACGCAGGCTGCATCTGGTACTTCAGCAAGCCGCTGGGCACGAGCCGCGTGATCGAGCTCAGCCTGGACCCCGGCATCATCGTCGGCATGGTGGACGAGTACCCCGAGCAGACGCTGGGCCAGGTGCAGGTCGGCAAGCCCTCGGGCTGGGGCGACATGCAGGATGCGGAAACGCTGAACCAGCTCGACCCGATTTCCGCGAGCGAACTGATCCGCGACATGGAAGGCCTGCGGGCCTGAACGACACACACATGGCCACATCGAACAAGACCAAAGACGCCTCCGGTACGGCATCGCAGCAACTGCAGCGCCCGCCGGCGGAAATCCTCTACGCCGATCAGCTCGCGCGCCTTCAGGCGCAGGACACCGACCCGCGCCCGCCCGGCTGGGCACTGGGCCTGAAAGCCGCGCGCTCGTTCATCCTGGGCGACGCGGCGCTCGGCATCGCGCCGAAGATCGTCGCGCCCGTGGCCAGCATCGAGCGCATGCTCGTCACGCTGGCCACCGGCCGCGGGCTGATGCTGGTGGGCGAGCCGGGCACGGCGAAGTCGATGCTGTCGGAGCTGCTGGCCACGGCCATCTCGGGCATCTCGACGCTCACCATCCAGGGCGGCGCATCGATCACCGAAGACCAGATCAAGTACGGCTGGAACTACGCGCTGCTCATCAACGAAGGCCCGAGCCCGCGCGCCATGGTGCCCGCGCCGCTGTACCTGGGCATGCAGCGCGGCCAGGTGGTGCGCTTCGAGGAAATCACGCGCGCGCCGCTGGAGGTGCAGGACTGCCTGCTGGGCATGCTGTCGGACCGCGTGATGGCGGTGCCCGAGCTGGCCGGCGAGCACGGCATGCTCTACGCACGCGAGGGCTTCAACATCATCGCCACCGCCAACACGCGCGACCGCGGCGTGAACGAGATGAGCGCGGCGCTGAAGCGGCGCTTCGACTTCGAGACGGTGTTCCCCATCCTGGACTTCGACCGCGAACTGGCGCTGGTGCAGGAATCGTCCGCGCGGCTGCTCGCGCAGAGCGGCATTCCGAAGACCGTGCCCGCGCCGGTGCTGGAGCTGCTCGTGTCGACCTTCCGCGACCTGCGCGGCGCGCCTGGCAAGGCTGAAAAAGGCAACGGCAACGGGGGCAACGACGGCGCGATGGACAAGCTCACCGCCGTGATGTCGACCGCCGAAGCCGTGAACGTGGCGCATGCGGTGGGCGTGCGTGCCTGGTTCCTCGAACAGCGCGAAGGCTCGCCGGCCGACCTGGTCGACTGCATCGCCGGCACGGTGGTGAAGGACAACGCGGACGACCGCGCCAAGCTGCGGCGCTACTTCGAGCAGAAGGCGGCCAAGCGCAACGGGGCGCACTGGCGCGCGTATTACGAAGCGCGCCATCGCCTGCCCTGATGCCGCCGCCATGACACAGCCCCACATCGTCGGCGTGCGCCACCACAGCCCGGCCTGCGCGCGGCTGGTGGCCGAGCGCATCCGCACGCTGCGCCCGGCGTTCGTGCTGATCGAAGGCCCGGCCGATTTCAACGAGCGGCTCGACGAGCTGTACCTGCCGCACCGCTTGCCGGTGGCGATCTACAGCTACCTGTCGGGCGACGACCGGCACCACGGCTCGTGGTCGCCCTTTGCCGAGCATTCGCCCGAGTGGCAGGCGCTGGTGGTGGCGCGCGAGGTGGGCGCGGCCGTGCGCTTCATCGACCTGCCCGCGTGGCACGGCGCCTTCTCGCACATGGAGAACCGCTATGCCGACGTGGCCGACCATGCGCACGAGGAACGCGCCGAAGCCTACGAGCGCGCGCTGACCGAGACACTTTCCGTGCAGGGCCGCGACGCGCTGTGGGACCACCTGTTCGAGGACGGCTGCGACGCGGCCGAACTGGCGCAGCGCCTTCGCACCTACTTCGATCATCTGCGCGGCGACGACGCCGGCTCGCAGGGCAACCAGGCGCGCGAACAGATGATGGCGCGCTGGATCGCCTGGGCGATGGCGCAGCCGGCCGAGCCCGGCCGCGCGCAGGCGCTGGTGGTGTGCGGCGGCTACCACGCGCCCGCGCTCGCGCGGCTGTGGCCCGGCATGCCCGCCGACCTGCCCGCCACGCCCGAACCTTCGCACGAATCCACCGAGCCAGACGAAGAAGACGAAGAAGGCGCCGGCACGCGCGATGCGCAGGCCCCGCTGCGCTTCGGCTCCTACCTCGTGCCCTACACCTTCAAGCGCCTGGACGCCTTTGCCGGCTATGCCTCGGGCATGCCCTCCCCGGCCTACTACCAGTGGGTGTGGGAGCTGGGCCCCGAAGGCGCGGCGCACCGCGCGCTGCAGCACGTGATGCAGCGCCTGCGCGAGAAGAAGCTCCCCGCCTCCACCGCCGACCTGATGGCCGTGCATCTGCGCGCGCAGGGGCTCGCGCGGCTGCGCGGGCACGAGAAGCCGCTGCGTTCCGACTGGCTCGACGCGCTGGCCGGCGCACTGGTGAAAGACGCGCTCGACGCCCCGTTGCCCTGGACCTACCGCGGCGCCATGCGCCCCGGCACCGATCCCGTGCTGGTGCAGGCGATGGACGTGCTGGCCGGCGACACCGTCGGGCGCCTCGCGCCGGGCACGCCGCAGCCGCCGCTGGTGGCCGCGGTGCAGGCCGAGCTGGCGGCGCACGGCATCGTGCTGCGCGGGCAGCTCAAGCTCGACTTGCTGGGCGAGGCCGACCGTGCGAAGAGCCGCGTGCTGCACCGGCTGTCGATCCTGCGGCTGCCTGGCGTGCGGCGCACGCAGGGGCCGAAGCTCGCGATGTCGGGCGAGCGCACCGAACTCTGGTCGCTCGGCGAACCGCTGGAACAGCAGGCCGCGCTGATCGAGGCCGGCGCCTGGGGCGCAAGCCTGCACGACGCCGCGCGCGCCCGGCTGGAAGACGACCTGCGGCAGGCGCAAGGCCAGATCGCCCCGCTGGCCGACGGCCTCAACCAGGCCGCATGGGCGGGCCTGTCGGCGCTCAGCGATGCGTTGCTGCGCGAGCTGCAAGGCGCGATTGCCAACGAAGCGCGCTTCGAGGCGCTGGGGCCCGCCCTGTCGGTGCTGCACACGCTGCTGCGCCACGGCCAGACACTGGGCATGGCAGACGCGCCGGTGCTGCACGTGGTGATCGGCGCGGGCTTCGACCGCGCGCTGTGGCTGCTGGAGCCGCCCGCCGCCGTGGCGCCGGCCGACATGCAGCCGCACCTGGAAGGCCACCTGGCGCTTCGCCAGATCGTGGCCGACGTGCTGGCCCATGCGCAGGACCACGCCCAAGACATGCACGCGCCCTCGCTGCTCGACGTGGAGCCCGCCCGCGCACTCGCCGTGTGGCAGCGCAAGGCCGCCGACGCCGGCGCCGCGCCCGTGAGCCGCGGCGCGGCGCTGGGTGCCACGCTGAGCCTGGCCGGTCGCTTGCCGCATGCACAAGCGCATGAAGACGGCGTGGGCGAGGCGATGCTGCTGCTGCACTCGCTGCCCGCCCCCGTGCTCGGCGATGCGCTCACCGGCCTGCTGGCGCTGGCGCGCGAGACGCTGGCGTCCGAGCCCGCCTTCATCGCCGGCATGGACCGCACCGTGCAGGCACTGGACAACGCCGACTTCGTGCGCGCCATGCCCAGCCTGCGCGCCGCCTTCGCCTGGCTGCCGCCCCAGGAACGCGGACTGCTGGCCGACCAGGTGCTGGCGCTGCACGACGCCGCGCACCTGTCGCGCCGCACGCTCACGGCGCACCGCGCCGGCGAGGCCGCGCCCGCGCAGCTGGCCGAGGCGCGCCGCGTGGAAGACGCCGTGCTCGCGCGCCTCGCTGCCTGGGGCGTGACGCTCGACGATACGCAAGGAACGCTTCACCCATGAGCCTGGACATTCCCGACCCGCTGCAACGCTGGCGCCTGCTGCTGGGCGACCCGGCCGAGGCGGCCTGCGGCGGCCTGAGCGCCGAAGCGAAAGCGGCCGACGCCGCGCTCGACTGGCTCTACGGCCGCGACAGCGACCGCGCGAGCCGCGGCGAACGCAGCGCCGGCCTGGGCCCCTCGGCGCTCAGCACGCCGGACTGGATCAACACCATCCACACGCTCTTTCCGAAGGAAGTGATCGAGCGGCTGGAGCAGGACGCGGTGGAGCGCTACGGCATCGACGAGGTGGTGACCAACCTCGAGGTGCTGGAGCGCATCGAGCCGTCGGAGTCGCTGCTGCGCGCCGTGCTGCACACCAAGCACCTGATGAACCCCGAGGTGCTGGCGGCCGCGCGCAAGCTGGTGGCCGAGGTGGTGCGCCGCATCATGGAGAAGCTGGCCACCGAAGTGCGCCAGGCCTTCAGCGGCAGCCGCGACCGGCGCCGCCGCTCGCGCATGAAGGTGGCGCGCAACTTCGACTTCAAGCAGACGCTGGCGGCCAACCTGCACCGCTACGACCCCGAGCGCCGCAAGCTCTACGTGGAGCGGCCGGTGTTCATCAGCCGCACGAAGCGGCATGCCGAGCCGTGGGACATCATCCTGCTGATCGACCAGAGCGGCTCGATGGTCGACTCGGTGATCCACAGCGCGGTGATGGCGGCCTGCCTGTGGCAGCTGCCCGGCATGCGCACGCGGCTGGTGGCCTTCGACACGGCGGTGGTCGACCTGACGGCCGACGTGTCCGACCCGGTCGAGCTGCTCATGAAGGTGCAGCTGGGCGGCGGCACCGACATCGCGAAGGCGGTGGGCTATGCGCAGTCGCTCGTCGCCAATCCGGCCCGCAGCATCGTGGTGCTGGTGAGCGACTTCTACGAAGGCGGCAGCCCCCACGAGCTGGTGCGGCGCGTGAAGGCGCTGGTGGAGTCCGGCGCCAAGGTGCTGGGCCTGGCCGCGCTCGATGCACAGGCCGAACCCAACTACGACCGCGAGATGGCCGCGCGGCTGGTGCGCGAAGGCGCGCAGATCGGCGCGATGACGCCGGGGCAACTGGCCGGCTGGCTCGCAGAGAAGGTGCAGGGATGAGCAGCGACATCGCATGGCGCACCGACCTGCTGGAGCTGACGCCCGAGGCGCTCACGGCACTGGCCAACGCGGGCTTCGTGAAGCGTGCGCAGAAGGACGTGGCCGCCGGCCTGCTGCCGCGGCTGGAGGCCGGTGCGGACGGCGTGGTGCAGGCGCATTTCGACGACGGCGTGCGCACCAGCCTGCCGCCGGGGCGCACCCTGCGCGATGCGCAGTGCAGTTGCCCGGCCAGCGGCATGTGCAGGCACCGCGTGATGCTGGTGCTGGCATACCAGGCGCTGGCGGCGTCTTCGAAAGCGCAGGCACCTGCGGCCGCGGGCGATGCGCCCGCCGAGCCCGACGGCGCCTGGAACCCCGCGCAGTTCGACGATGCCGCGCTGGCCGCGAGCTTTGCGCCGTCCGTGCTCGAACAGGCGAACAAGCTGGCCGCCGCGCGGCCGGTGGTCGGCGTGCAGGCGTGGCGCAGCGCGAGCGCGCCGCCGGTGGCGCGGCTGCCGATGTGCAGCGTGCGCTTCTTCTCGCGCAGCTCGCTCGTGCATGCGCGCTGCGACTGCAAACAGGGCAGCGGCTGCGCGCACGTGGTGGTTGCGGTGTGGGCGTTCCGCCAGGCCGGCGCGCTGACGCCGGGCGCCGCGGAAGCGATGGTCGAAGTCCGCCCGCCCACGTCGGCGGATGCGGACGCAACGGCCGGCGCACAGCAGCCGCTGATGCAGGGCGACGCTGCGCGCACGCTGCGCGCCCATATCGACGCCCTGCTGCTCTCGCTCTGGCTCGACGGCTCGGGCCAGCCGCTGATGGCGCTCGCGGCACGCTTCGAGGCCGTGCGCGAACAGGCCCGCGCGCTGGGCTGGAACTGGGTCGACGACGCGCTCGACGAGCTGTGGCAGCTGCTGCAGGCGCAGCAGGCACGCAGCAGCCGCTTCGAGCCGCTGCGCCTGGTGCGCGTGCTGGCCGAGCTGTGGGCGCGGCTGCAGGCGGCGGCGCATGCGGAACAGCCGGGCACCGCGCGGCCGGCCCTGCTGGCGAGCCAGATCCTCGGCGTCGGCGTGAAGGGCGAGGTGGCGCTCGACCACCTGCGGCTGGTGTCGCTCGGCGCCGAGCTCTGGTCCGACGACACGGCGGAAGGCGCGAGCATTCTCTTTGCCGACCCCGACACGCAGAACGTGACGGTGCTGGAGCGCCAGTGGACGCGCGCGGCCGACGCGGCGGCCGGCGGCGCGGCGCAGGCGCTGATGAACCGGCGCGTGGCAGGCTTTCCGCTGCGGCAGCTCGCGAGCGGGCAGGTCATCACCAAGACCGCGACGCGGCGCGCCAACGGGCTGGTCGACATCACGGCCGGCGCGCGGCAGACGGGCGTGCTGCCGCTCTCGCCCACGTCGTGGAACGACCTCGTCGCGCCTCTGCGGCAAGGCAGCGTGGCCGCGCTGGTGGCGCACCTGCGCGAGGCGCGGCCCGATTTCGTCCGGCCCAGGCAGGCGGCGAGCGGTGCGTCTGCCGGGGCCTCCGGGCAGCTGCACGTGGTGGCCTTCGATCGCATGGAGGTGGTGTCGTGCCACTGGGATGCGGCCGCGCAGGTGCTGCATGCGGCGCTGGCGCAGGCGCCGGCGTTGGTGGACGAGGCAGGCGAGCCCGCGGCGGTGCCCGCCGAAGAACTGCTGCATCTGGCGCTGCCGCACCGCGCGGTGGCGCCGGGCGCGGTCGATGCGCTGGCCCGCACCCTCGCCGGCGACCATGGCGCGCTGCGCGCCGTGGCGGGCACGGTGCACCTGCAAGGTGGCGTGGCGGTCATGCAGCCGCTGAGCCTTTTGACCGCACAACGCGCCGTGGTGCTGCAGGTCGAGACGGTGGCGCCGCAGCCGCTGGGCCTGCACAGCGAAGTCGACGAGGCGCCCGCGCTGAACGCGCTCGCGAACGACACGCTCGCGCTGCTGGCGTTATGGCTGCGCCAGGGCCTTCGGCATCAGGGCGGCAATGCGCTGTCGCGTGCCGAGGCACAGGTGCTGCGCCTGAAGCAGGCCGGGCTCGACCGGGGCGCGGCGCTGCTGGGCACGGTTCTGGAAAACCTGCGCTCCGCACAGCGGCCGGCGCTGGTGGCGCAACTGGCGATGCTGGGGCTGCTGATCCAGGGCGTGGCGCAGTCCGCAGCCACAGAGGCATCGGCATGAAAAAACCCCCAAGCCATGGCTGACTTGGGGGTTCTTTGCATGGTGCCGCTTGTCGGAATCGAACTGACGACCTTCCGCTTACAAGGCGGGTGCTCTACCAATTGAGCTAAAGCGGCTGAAATTCCAGTGCGTGATTCTAGTGGCGTCGGCCGGCATGGCCGCCCGCCCTGCACACACCTACTTGACGCGCTTGAGCGACGGCCGCGAGCCGCCGTTGACCGGCGGGCGTGGCGGCTCATCGACCGGGTCGGTGCCTGCACCGGTATCGACGACGGATTCGTCGCCGTCCTCGCCCGTCACCAGGTGGACGACCTTGCCGGCGTCGCCTTCGGTGCCGCGCGAAGCGTCACGCAAGGGCATGCGCGCCGGGCCCTGCGGCGACGGCACGGCCGCCGGGGCGTCGCCGCCCTGCAGGTCCGCGGGAACGGAGGGCACAGGCGCAGGAAACGCCATGCCCTGTCCGTTCTCGCGCGCGTAGATCGCAATCACGCGCCCCACCGGCACGCTGATTTCTCGCGCCGAGCCCGCGAAACGGGCTTTGAACTCGATGAAATCGTTGCCCAGCTTGAGCGAACTGGTCGCGTCGAAGCTGATGTTGAGCACGATTTCGCCGTTCTTCACGTACTCGCGCGGCACCTGGACGGTGTCGTCGACCTGCACGGCGACATAGGGCGTGAACCCGTTGTCCGTGCACCATTCATACAACGCCCGGATGAGGTACGGGCGGGTGGAAGACGACTCGAGCGCGTTGATCATGAAAGACGGCGAAGAACAGTGAAAGCAGGCACGGAGCTTACTTACTTGCGCATGACCTTTTCGGACGGGGTCAGTGCCTCGATGTAGGCGGGGCGCGAAAAGATGCGCTCGGCGTACTTCAGCAGCGGCGCAGCGTTCTTGCTGAGGTCGATGCCGTAGTAGTCCAGGCGCCAGAGCAGCGGCGCAATGGCCACGTCGAGCATCGAGAAGTTGTCGCCCAGCATGTACTTGTTCTTGAGGAACACGGGGGCCAGCTGCGTGAGGCGGTCGCGGATGTGCGAACGGGCCTTCTCGATCGCCTTCTCGTTGCCCTTGGTGGTGCGGTTCTCGAGCATGGCGACATGCACGAAGAGCTCCTTCTCGAAGTTGAGCAGGAACAGGCGCACGCGGGCGCGGTCGACCGGGTCGCCGGGCATCAGTTGCGGATGCGGGAAGCGCTCGTCGATGTACTCGTTGATGATGTTCGACTCGTACAGGATCAGGTCGCGCTCGACCAGGATCGGCACCTGGCCGTACGGATTCATCACGCTGATGTCTTCGGGCTTGTTGTAGAGATCGACGTCGCGAATCTCGAAGTCCATGCCCTTTTCGAACAACACGAAACGGCAACGGTGGGAAAAGGGGCAGGTCGTTCCTGAATACAAGACCATCATGGCGAGAGACTCCTAAAAATCAAAAAGAGTGGGTCGCGTTGGCAACCCACTCTGTGGGACCGGTTGCCCCCAGCGGGCGCCCGGTCGGCGTGGACGGAACTACTTGACGTCTTTCCAGTACGAGGCGTTCAGTCGCCACACAAAAACCACCGACATGGCCAGGAACAGCAGCACCCACACGCCGATGCGAATGCGGGTGTTCTGTGCCGGTTCGGCCATCCATTGCAGGTAGCTCACCAGGTCGCCGACGGCATTGTCGTATTGCACGGATGTCAGGGTGCCGGGAGTGACTTGCTCCCAACCCTTGAACACTTCGGTTTCGTGGCCGTGCTGTTCGACCTTGGTGTAGACCGGTCGGCGTTCGCCTTGCAGTTCCCACAGGGGGTTCGGCATGGCGACGCTCGGGAACACGAGATTGTTCCAGCCGGTGGCTTTGGTGTCGTCGCGATAGTACGTGCGCAGATACGTGTAGAGGTAATCGGCACCCGTGCCGCCGTGGCCGGCGCGCGAGCGGGCGACCAGCGTCAGGTCGGGTGGCGTGGTGCCGAACCACTCCTTGGCCTGGCGCGCGTCGATGTTGGCCTTCATGGTTTCGCCGACCTTGTCGGTCGTGAACAGAAGGTTGTCCTTGATCTGCTGCTCGGTGATGCCGATGTCCTGCAGGCGGTTGTAGCGCATGAACGCGGCCGAGTGGCAGTTCAGGCAGTAGTTGACGAACAGCTTGGCGCCGTTCTGCAGCGATGCCACGTCGTTGGTCTTGTTGGGCGCCTTGTCCCAGGCAATGCCCTCGGACTCGGCGGACGCCGCCGCGGAAAAGGTCAGGCCTAGTGCCAGACCCAGGACCGCGAGCCAGCCGGAAATGCTTTTCTTCATCGTGTGTTCTCTCAGCTCTTGGGGGCGGCTTGTCTCAATGCGCGGCAAAGACCACGCGCTCGGGCACGGGCTTGAAATCGCCCTTGCGGCTCCACCACGGCATCAGCAGGAAGAAGCCGAAGTAGAAGAGCGTGCCGATCTGCGAAATGGTCTGTGCGATGTCGAGGGCAAAGGAACCGATGACCAGGTTGCCCCAGACGCCCGGCGGCTGGATGCCCAGATAGCCCAGGATCAGGAAGAAGAACACGAACACGCCGTACACGTACTTGTGCCAGCTCGGGCGGTAGCGGATCGACTTGACTTCGCTGTGGTCGAGCCACGGCAGGAAGAACAGGATGATGACCGAGCCGCCCATCACGAGCACGCCCCAGAACTTGGCGTCGAAGGTCTTCAGCAGGAAGATGACCACGGCCGCCACGACCAGGGCCGCGATCTTCAGGCCCGTGCCCGACTTGCCCTTGACGAAGTTCCAGATGGCGGCCGCGCCGATGATCAGCGCGAACACGTTGACCATGTCGTCGGTGGTCGCGCGCAGCATCGAATAGAACGGCGTGAAGTACCAGACCGGAGCGATGTGGTTCGGCGTCTTCAACGAGTCGGCCGGAATGAAGTTGTTGTATTCCAGGAAGTACCCGCCGGCTTCAGGGGCGAAGAAGATCACCGCCGAGAAGATCGTGAGGAACACCACCACGCCGAAGATGTCGTGCACCGTGTAGTACGGATGCGACGGGATGCCGTCGACCGGATGGCCGTCGGGCCCGCGGTTGGCCTTGATCTCGATGCCGTCGGGGTTGTTCGAACCCACTTCGTGCAGCGCGATCAGGTGGGCCACCACGAGGCCGAGCAGCACCAGCGGCACGGCGATCACGTGGAAGCTGAAGAAGCGGTTCAGCGTGGCGTCGCTCACCACGTAGTCGCCGCGGATCAGCAGGGCCAGGTCGGGGCCGATGAACGGAATGGCGGCGAACAGGTTCACGATGACCTGGGCGCCCCAGTAGCTCATTTGCCCCCACGGCAGCAGGTAGCCCATGAAGGCTTCGGCCATCAGGCACAGGAAGATCGCGCAGCCGAACACCCAGATCAGCTCGCGCGGCTTGCGGTAGCTGCCGTACATGAGGCCGCGGAACATGTGCAGGTACACCACGATGAAGAACGCCGAGGCGCCCGTCGAATGGATGTAGCGGATGAGCCAGCCCCACGGCACGTCGCGCATGATGTACTCGACCGATGCAAACGCCTGGGTTGCGTCGGGCTTGTAGTGCATCACCAGGAAGATGCCGGTGACGATCTGGATCACCAGCACCAGCATGGCCAGCGAGCCGAAGATGTACCAGAAGTTGAAGTTCTTCGGTGCGTAGTACTTGCCCCACTGGTCGTTCCAGAGTTTGCTCAGCGGGAACCGGTTGTCGACCCAGTTGAGCAGCTTCGCGCCCGTGGGCGCATTGGGGGAGATGTCGTGGAATTCAGCCATGTCGTTCTTCTGCCTCAGGCCTTCTTGGAATCTTCACCGATCAGGAGCTTGGTTTCCGACAGGTACATGTGCGGCGGCACGGGCAGGTTGTCGGGCGCGGGCTTGTTCTTGAAGACCCGGCCGGCCAGGTCGAACGTGGAACCGTGGCAAGGGCAGAGGAAGCCGCCTTCCCAGTCGGCGGGCAGCGAGGGCTGCGGGCCGGCCTGGAAACGGTCGGTGGGCGAGCAGCCCAGGTGGGTGCAGATGCCGACCACGACCAGCACGTCGGGCTTGATCGAGCGGTGCTCGTTCTGCGCGTACTTGGGGGTGAATTCGTCGGGGTGACGCTTGGAGAGCGGGTCTGCGAGCTGGCCGTCCAGCTTGGGAAGTTCGGCGAGTTGCGCCGGCGTGCGCTTGAGGATCCAGACCGGCTTGCCGCGCCATTCGACGGTGATCTTCTCGCCGACCTTGAGGCCGCTGATATCGACCTCGACCGCGGCACCCGCAGCCTTGGCCTTTTCGGACGGCTGGAAAGTGCTCACAAAGGGGATGGCGGTGGCAACGCCACCTGCTACGCCGGCACATCCGGATGCGATCAACCACGTCCGCTTGCTGGTGTCGGTCCGGGGCGAGCCGGAGGTCATGTCACTCATGGGGATCCTCTTGTCTTCTTCGCTGGAGCAGGGCCAACCTTAACCGTAGCAAGGTCAACCAAGGATTGTAGCGGGGCGCTTCAAGGAGTTTCAACAGGCGGAAAACCCGCTGAAGCGGCGCGCGGGGGCGCCGCGCGGGCTTGCGCTGCGCGCCATCGAAGGAGCGGCCGTGCTGCCCGCGTGACGGGGCGGCACGGCCCCGCACGGGCTCTCAGTTCAGGAGACCGTGCTGCGTCGCCTCGTGGACCGCCTGGGTCCGCGACTTCACGGAGAGCTTGCGATAGATGCTCTTGGCGTGGAACTCGACCGTGTTGACCGAGAGAAAGACCGCCTCGGCAATCTCGCGATTGCTCCAGCCCTGCGCAATGAGCCGCAGCACCTTGAGTTCACGCGGCGACAGCGGGCTGGGCGCCGGACGGGCTTGGGCGGAAGACGCCGGCGGCATCGACGGCCGCGTCACGACCGGCGCGATCCCCTGCGGCCTGGACGACGCTGCGATCATGCTCAGCAGGCGGCGCGCCACGCGCGAGTCCATCGGCGCGCCACCGCGCTCGATCGATCTCAGCAGGAAGGCCAGTTCGGCATCGTCCGCCTCGGTCAGCAGGTACCCTACCGCCCCCGCGGCAATGGCGGCGTCGACCAGTTCGTGGTCGTCGGCGGCCGACATCGCAACACTTTCGATCCACGGGTAGGTCTGGCGAACGTGCTTGATGAGCGCCACGCCGTCGCGGTCGGGCAGGCGCATGTCTATCAGGACCAGGTCGTAAGGCAGCGCCGCCAACAGGTTGCAGGCCTCGGCGCGCGTGGACGCAATCACCACGCGGCGACCCGGCGCGAGCCCGCTCACGATGCGCCGCATGCGCCCGCCCATGGCGAGGTCCTGCTCCACGACCAGCACGCCGTGGAAGGCGGCGCCGTAGGAGGCCTCGGGCGCTCCGGGCGCCAGCATCGGCAACGAAGAAGAGGGCTGGAATACAAGACTCATGGCGACAACTCCGGGACTAGAAATGTTCACTTTCGTATCAGACGTTGCAGGAACGATGCCCGCCCGGAAACAGTTGGATGCGTGGACCCCGTCTTCAGGCCGATCACATTGATTTCATTGGGGAATACCGAAGCAATCGGTGAAATCCGGGCCTGCGGAAAGCGGTAGGTGGACGCTATTTAGCGTCACTGTTACGAAGCATGTGGCGGAGCACGTTACGTAGCACTCAATCAACTTCTTCGCAGGAGGTCGGCCCGGGTGAAAGGTCGCTCCAGATTGGCGAGCCTGGCGGCGATGATCTCGAGCGCCCCCTGGGTCGGCGCCGCGCGGCCATGCATGAGAACGGCCATCAACGCTGCCACGCCAAGCAGCATCCAGCGCGCGCCCCACGGCCGCGCAGGCGCGTGCCGCTGCAGCGCCAGGAACACCGCGCTCGCGAGCGTGCCCAGCAATGCGCCAGCCACGACTTCGGAGTTCGAGTGCGCTTCGAGCGCCAGCCGCGACACGCCGATGGCCATGGCCAGGCACCACCCGAAGGCCGCGGCCATGAGGCGCACGCGCGCGGAAAAGCGCGACGCGGTCGCCCACAGCAACACCGGCCACACGCTGGTCGCCAGCGCGGTGTGGCCACTGAAGCCGGTGAAGTTGAGGGTGGCGCTGCCAATGCCCCATCCCATGAAGGCAATCTTCGACACCATGACGACAAGGCCGCAGGCACCAAACAGCAGCACCCATTGCGCAGCGGCCATCCGCGAGCCGGTGTCCGCGAAAAGCCAGAGCGCAACAAGCAGCGCCGTGGGCAGCAAGAAGCCGCTGTCACCGAACCAGGTGAAGGCCTGCCAGAAACTGTGCATGGGTGAGGTCAGGAGACGGGCGGAGAACGGGGGCGGGAGAGGCAAACCCCACCGGGAGACGCGCATGCGTGCGAGGGTTCCGCAGGCATACTAGCGTCTCCCTCAACAAGCAAAGCTCAAGCAGCCATTTGAATCATGAGCATCCTCAGTGAATTCAAGGAATTTGCCGTCAAGGGCAATGTGATCGACCTCGCAGTGGGCGTGATCATCGGGGCCGCATTCGGCAAGATCGTCGACTCACTCGTGGCCGACATCATCATGCCGATCGCCGGTCTGGTGTTCGGCAAGCTCGATTTCTCGAACCTGTTCGTGGTGCTGGGCACCGCACCGCCCGGCGTGGCGCACACGCTGGCAGACCTGAAGAAGGCCGGCGTGCCGGTGCTGGCGTATGGCAACTTCATCACCATCGCGGTCAACTTCGTGATCCTGGCTTTCATCATCTTCATGATGGTCAAGCAGATCAACCGCATGAAGCGCAACGACGAGCCGGCACCGGTGCCGGCACCCGCCACGCCCGAAGACGTGGTGCTGCTGCGCGAGATTCGCGACAGCCTCAAGCAGCGCCCTTGAGCACGAAGGTGCCGCTCAGGCACCTTCCCTTCAGGCAAGCCGGGTGCCTTTCAGGCGCCCTTGAGCACCCTGGCCATGCGCAGCGCCTCGACAAGGCTGGCCGCATCGGCCCGCCCCGTTCCCGCAATGTCGAACGCGGTGCCGTGATCGGGGCTGGTGCGCACCAGCGGCAGGCCCAGCGTCACGTTCACGCCCTTCTCCACGCCCAGGTACTTGACCGGGATCAGGCCCTGGTCGTGGTACATCGCCACCACCACATCGAACTCGCCGCTGGCCGGCATACCCGCCTTGGCGCGCGCGCGCATGAAGACCGTGTCGGGCGCGTAGGGCCCGCGGGCGTCGATGCCTTCGGCGCGCGCGGCCTCGATGGCCGGCGCAATGATCTCGCGCTCTTCCGAGCCGAACAGGCCGCCCTCCCCCGCATGCGGGTTCAGGCCCGCCACGCCGATGCGCGGCGCGCGGCCCAGCGCATGGGTCAGCGCCCGGTGCGTGATGCGCAGCGTGTCGAGCACGCCCTCGAAGCGCACCGCGTCGATGGCGTTGCGCAGCGACATGTGGATGCTCACGAGCACGGTGCGCAGCTCGTCGTTGGCCAGCATCATGCGCACCGGCACCTCGGCCACGGTGCGCCCCAGGTGCGCGGCCGCCTCGGCCTGCAGCAGCTCGGTGTGGCCGGGGTACGGAAAGCCGGCGGCCGACAGCGCCTCCTTGTGCAGCGGCGCGGTGACGATGGCGCCGATTTCGCGGCGCAGCGCGGCCCGCGCGGCCCACACCACGCATTCGCCCGCCACGCGGCCGGCCTCCGCGCTGATGCGGCCCTGGGCGATGTGCGACGGCGCAGCGATCACCTGCAGCACGGGAATGCAGCGCGGCGGCACGGTGGCGGCCTCGGCGACCGATTCGATCTCCAGCACCGGCCAGGCCGGGTGCCCCGGCGCGGCCAGCGCCTGCGAGGCCTGGCGCACGGTGCCCACGTCGCCCGCGACGAAGGCGCCGCGGGCGGCCTCCGGCGCGTCGCGGAAGGCCTTGACGATGATCTCGGGGCCGATGCCCGCCGGGTCCCCCAGGGTGATGGCGATGGCGTCGTTCATGCGGGGTTGTCGATGTCGATGAATTCGTGCACCAGGCCGAGCTGCGTCGCCACGTGCGCGGCCACCGCCTGCGCGCCGTAGCGCTCCGTGGCGTGGTGCCCGCAGGCCAGGTAGGCGACGCCCATCTCGCGCGCGTAATGGGCCTGCGGCTCGGAGATCTCGCCGGTAATGAAGGCATCCGCGCCCGCTGCGATCGCGGCCTCGAAGTAGCCCTGCGCGCCGCCTGTGCACCACGCTATTTTTTTAATAGCGCGATGCGCAGTATCCACCAGCGTTACCGGCCTTTTCAGCACCGATTCGACATGCACGGCGAGCGTTCGGGCATCGGCGAAGCCGGCGCCGCGTTCCTGCGCGCCGAGAAAGCCGAGCTCCTGTTCGCCGAAGCGCCCGCCGGCGCCGGCATGCGCCACGAGCCCCAGCTGCAGCCCCAGCTGTGCGTTGTTGCCGAGCTCCGGGTGCGCGTCCAGCGGCAGGTGGTAGGCGAACAGATTGACGTCGGCGCCCAGCAGCAAGCCCAGGCGCTGCTTCATCCAGCCGGTGACGCAGCCGTCCTGGCCGCGCCAGAACAGGCCGTGGTGAACAAAGATGGCATCGGCCTCGGCGTGGATCGCGGCCTCGATCAGCGCGCGGCTGGCAGTGACGCCCGAGACGATCTTGCGGACCACGGTGCGGCCCTCGACCTGCAGGCCGTTGGGTCCGTAGTCCTTGAAGCGGCCGGGGGCCAGCAGCAGGTCGAATGCGTGAAGCAGTTCGTGGCGGGTGGTGCTCATCGCGACATTGTCGCGCCGCCCTCGCCCGCCGTGCCGTCGCGCATGGCATGGCCGCGCGCGGCCAGCGGCAGGAACGCCAGCAGGAAGCCCAGGCCCGCAAGCACCGCCACGTAGTGCGCGGGCGCCATCGTGTCGTGCTGCAGCCAGAGCGTGAGGATCACCGGCGTCAGCCCGCCGAACACCGCGTACGACATGTTGTAGGCGAACGAAAGCCCCGTGAAGCGCACCGGCGCCGGAAAGGCGCGCACCCCGGCGATCGGCACCGTGGCGATGGTGCCCACGAACAGGCCCACCAGGCCGTAGTGCCAGAACAGCGTGGTCGGCGTGCCGGGCAGTCCGCTGTAGAACAGGTACGCCGTGGCGAACAGGCCGCCCCAGCCGACCAGCATCACCGCGCGCGTGCCGATGCGGTCGCTGGCCCAGCCGGTCAGCATGCAGCCCAGCGTGAGGGTCAGCGTGGCCAGCGCGTTGGCCTCCAGCGCCAACGCGGCGGGAATGTGGTGCACCTTCTGCAGGTAGGTGGGCGTGTACAGCACCACCACCACGATGGCGGCCGACAGCACCCAAGTCAGCAGCGCGACATACACGCAGGCCAGGCGGTGTTCGCGCAGCACGGTGCGCAGCGGCAGCTCGCGCGCCACGGTGCGGCGGCTGGCCAGTTCCTTGAACACCGGCGTTTCATGCAGAAAGCGGCGCAGGTAGACCGACACCAGCCCGAACACGCCGCCCAGGATGAACGGAATGCGCCAGGCAAAGTCGCTCACCTGCTCCGGCGCGTAGTGGCGGTTGATGGCCACGGCAATCAGCGAGCCCAGCAGGATGCCGCCGGTGATGCCCGAGGTCAGCATGCCGATGCCGAAGCCGTAGCGCCGTGCGGGCACGTGCTCGCCCACGAACACCCAGGCGCCGGGCATTTCGCCGCCGATGGCCGCGCCCTGAAGCACGCGCATGGCCAGCAGCAGCAACGGCGCCGCGATACCGATGCTCGCGTAAGTGGGCAGCAGGCCGATGACCAGCGTCGGCGCCGCCATCAGGAAGATCGACAGCGTGAACATGCGCTTGCGCCCGAACACGTCGCCGAAATGCGCGATGACGATGCCGCCCACCGGGCGCGCCAGGTAGCCGGCCGCGAAGATGCCGAAGGTCTGCAGCTGGCGCAGCCAGTCGGGCATGTCCACCGGGAAGAACAGCGCGCCCAGCACGGTGGCAAAGAACACGTAGATGACGAAGTCGTAGAACTCCAGCGTGCCGCCGAGGGCGGACAGGGCCAGGGTCTTGTAGTCGCTCGCGCCGAGCGTGCGGGCCGGTTGCGGCTGGGCGCCGTCCGGGAGGGTTGCTTGTGAAGTCATGGCTGGCAGGGAGGTCGTGGCCGCGCGCCCGCCCGTAGAGCGGATGAGAAACGGAACAATGGCGCGTGGACGAAATGCCTGGCCGCGTTCGCCGGATGGGCGCCGCAGGAGGCCTGAAAGAGCGGCCCGGTTCGGGCCGACGGGAGATGCTAAGTGTTAACCCTTATTTCCGCACGTGGGCCGTCCGAATCTCGACCGGACAGCGCGGTCTCTGTCCCATGCGATTGGTGGACAATTGACAACATTGCTGCATCTCCAGGCAGTCTTCCACCGTCTTTCTCTCCAATTTTTCATGAAACGCACCTGGCTGCTCTTTGCCCAAGCCGTGACCGTCCTGCTGGCGGCCTACTTCGTCGTTGCGACGCTCAAGCCCGAGTGGATCAACAAGCGCTCGACGTCGCTGGGCGGCGTGGTGTCCATCGTGGAGGCGCCGGCGGGCGGCGCGGCCATCCCGGCACCCGGCAGCCTGAGCGTGCCGGCCAAGAAGGCCTCGCCCGCGGTGGTGAGCATCAACACCAGCAAGGCCGCTCAGCGCCACCCGCGCAGCAACGACCCCTGGTTCCGCTTCTTCTTCGGTGACCAGGACGACCAGCCCCAGATGGGCCTGGGCAGCGGCGTGATCGTCAGCCCCGACGGCTACATCCTCACCAACAACCACGTGGTCGAGGGCGCCGACGAGATCGAGGTGACGCTGAACGACAGCCGCCACGCGCGGGGCAAGGTGATCGGCACCGACCCCGACACCGACCTGGCCGTGTTGAAGATCGAACTCGACAAGCTGCCCGTGATCGTGCTGGGCGACTCCGACGCGCTGCAGGTGGGCGACCAGGTGTTGGCCATCGGCAACCCCTTCGGCGTGGGCCAGACCGTGACCAGCGGCATCGTCTCGGCGCTGGGGCGCAACCAGCTCGGCATCAACAACTTCGAGAACTTCATCCAGACCGACGCGGCCATCAACCCCGGCAACTCGGGCGGCGCGCTGATCGACGTCAACGGCAACCTGCAGGGCATCAACACCGCGATCTATTCGCGCTCGGGCGGCAGCATGGGCATCGGCTTCGCCATTCCGGTGTCGATGGCCAAGATCGTGCTCGAGGGGATCGTCAAGGAAGGCCAGGTGCGCCGCGGCTGGATCGGCGTGGAGCCGAACGAACTGTCGCCCGAACTGGCCGAGACCTTCGGCGTGAAGGCGGATACGGGGGTGATCATCACCGGCGTGCTGCAGAACGGCCCGGCCGCCAAGGCCGGCATTCGCCCCGGCGACGTGATCATCGCGGTGGGCGAGAAGAAGACGGACAGCGTGCAGGCGCTGCTGACCGCGGTGGCGGGCCTGAAGCCCGGCAGCAGCTCACGGTTCGCGTTGCAGCGCGGCAGCGACAAGATGGAGCTGGATGTGACGCCGGGGCTGCGACCCAAGAGCCCCGTCAAGCAGGTGCCCAACCAGCCCGAATAAGGCCCGCCCTCGGGCTTTGCGCGCCGGAACTCAGCTGGACGCCGAGTCGGCGCCTTCCTCTTCTTCCGGTTTCTTGCCGGAGCTGGCGAAGTACTTGGCACCGATGATGCCCACCTCGTACAGCAGGCACATCGGCACCGCCAGCGCCAGCTGCGACACCACGTCGGGCGGCGTGAGCACGGCGGCCACGACGAACGCGACCACGATGAAGTAGCCGCGGAAGGACTTCAGCTTCTCGATGGTCACCATCTCGAAGCGCACCAGCAGCATCACCACGATCGGCACCTGGAAGGCCACGCCGAAGGCGATGTACAGCGACAGGATGGCCTCGACGTACGAGGAAATGTCGGGCGTCGCCTGCACAGCGGCTGGCGCAAAGCGCTGGATGAAGCTGAACATCTTGTCCAGCACGAACAGCTGCACGAAGGCGATGCCGCCGTAGGCCAGCAGGCTGCCGAAGAAGATCAGCGGCAGCGCGAACTTGCGCTCATGGCTGTAGAGCCCGGGCGCCACGAACATCCACGCCTGGTACATGAGCCAGGGCAGTGCCAGCAGCACGGCGGCCATCATCAGCACCTTCAGCGGCACGAAGAACGGCGAGAACACGCCGATGGCGATCAGCTTGGCGTCGTGCGGCATGTGCGCCTTGATCGGCATCGCGATGATGTCGATCAGCCCGCCGGGGCCCGGCCAGATGGACAGCAGGATGCCCGCGATGACCAGGCCGTAGACGCAATAGAGCAGGCGGTCGCGAAGCTCGACCAGGTGAGCCACGAACGGCTGTTCGGTGCCCGCCAGCTCGTCTTCTTTGTCGTTGTTCTTGTTGTCGGAATCGGCCATTGGAAAAGAAGATAGCGTGACGTCGGCCGGCGTGCGGCGCTCGGGGAACGCGGTGGTGGGGGTGCGCTAGTTGATCTTGTTGATCGTGTGGGGGCGGAAGCGGGCGACCCGTGCCGCACCCGACAGCGCCTTGGTGCGCACGCCGTTGCGCGACTTGTACCACTGCGGTGTGGCGCCCTGCTTCAGCCGCCAGTTCTTGCGCGGGTGCCGGTACTCCGGCGGCGGTGGCGGCTCGGGTTCGGCCAGCGCCGAGAGTGTTTCGCCCGAAGAACCGCTGAACTGCTTTTCGAAGTCGCTCGCACCGGTGTGGATGCTGTGCTCGACGTCGCGCGCCGCATCCTCCACGGTGGTCTTCATCTTGCGGAGCTCGTCCAGCTCCATCGAGCGGTTGACTTCGGACTTGACGTCGTTCACGTAGCGCTGCGCCTTGCCGAGCAGGGTGCCCACGGTGCGTGCCACGCGCGGCAGCTTCTCCGGACCGATGACGATCAGCGCCACGACGCCGATCAGCGCCAGCTTCTCGATACCGAGGTCGAACACGTGCGGTCCGCGCTCAGGACTTCTGACGCGCTTCGACGTCGATGGTCGACTTGTCGTTGACCGGCTGGCCGGTCACTTGCTGGGCGGGTGCCGACGTGCCGGCGGGCGCGTCTGCGCTGCCGTCCTTCATGCCGTCCTTGAAGCCCTTGACGGCGCCGCCAAGGTCGGAGCCCATGTTGCGTAGCTTCTTGGTGCCGAAGATCATGACCACGACGAGCAGCACGATCAGCCAGTGCCAGATGGAAAAAGAACCCATGGAGAACTCCTAAGAATGTGTCCGATTTTAGTCGGGCGAAATGTGACAGTTTGGCTTAAGCGTACTCAGCCGCGAAGCCATGGCCGGGGACCGCCCATGACATGGACATGGAGATGGTGAACCTCCTGCCCGCCCTCGTTGCCGGTGTTGACGACCACCCGGAAACCACCCTCCGGATAGGGCTTGCAGCCCTGCTCCAGCGCCAGCCGGGGCGCCAGGGTCATGATCTTGCCCATGAGCGCCGCGTCGTCGGGCGTGAGCTGCGCCATCGACGCGATGTGCTTCTTGGGCACCACCATGAAATGCACCGGCGCCCACGGCGCGATGTCGTGAAAGGCGAACAGGTCGTCGTCTTCGTAGACCTTGCGCGAGGGGATCTTGCCTTCGACGATCTTGCAGAAGACGCAGTTCGGGTCAGATGACATCTTTGGATTCCATGGGACGGCTGTCGTTCATACGGATCATGCCTTTCACGATCCGGTACAGGAACCACAGCGAAATCAGGCTCCAGGCGATCCAGCCCGGAATGAAGAAGAGCAGCCAGAGCCACGAGGTCACGATGTAGAGCAACCCGGCCCACAGCACGGAGCGGATGCGCCAGCTGAAATGCGACGCCTGCCAGGTGCCGGCCGCATCGTCGCGCTTGACGAAATCGATCACCAGCGCGATCAGCAGGAGCAGCACCGACGCCTGCGCCCCCGGCACGACGGCGCCGATGGCCACGATCAGGTGCAGGATGTAGCTGACCCAGCCCCAGGTCTTGAGGGAGTCGTCGGGTTCCACGTTCACGATGTCGTTGGCCATGAGGGATGTCCTTTCAACCGTTAACCGTTAACCGTTGCCAGCTTCGCGGGCCTGCACCTTGCGCAGCGCCTTTTCCTCGATGCCGCTGGTGCCCTCGCGGCGCTCGAGCTCCGCGGTGACGTCGGCAGGCGAAAAACCGTAGTGCGCCAGCGCCACCATGGTGTGGAACCACAGGTCGGCCACTTCGTTCACTATTTTCGAGCGGTCGCCGCCGTGGTCGGCGTCCTTGGCCGCCATCACGACCTCGGTGGCTTCCTCGCCGATCTTCTTGAGGAAGGCGTCGGGCCCCTTGTGCAGCAGCCGGGCGGCGTAGCTTTTTTCGGGGTCGCCGCCGTTCGCGGGCAGGCGGCTCTCGATGACGGCGGCCAGGCGCGCCAGGGCGTCTACGGACGAGGAGGGGCTGGGGGTGTTCACCGTGGCCGTCATTTGTAGATCGATTCCGGGTCTTTCAAGACGGGTTCGACCACCGTCCACTGGCCCTTGTCGTACTTGCTGAAGAAGCAGCTGTGGCGACCGGTGTGGCAGGCGATGCCGGGCTCGTGGCCGAGCTGGGTGACCTTGAGCAGCACCACGTCGTTGTCGCAGTCCAGCCGGATCTCGTGCACCGTCTGCACATGGCCCGACTCCTCGCCCTTGAACCACAGCTTGTTGCGCGAGCGGCTGAAATACACCGCACGGCCCAGCTCGGCGGTCTTTTCGAGCGCCTCGCGGTTCATCCAGGCGAACATCAGCACGTCGTTGCTGCCCTGTTCCTGCGCGATGACCGGCACCAGGCCGTTCGCGTCCCACTTCACTTCATCGAGCCATTTCATCGCGGTATTGTCGGGGATAGAAAAAGACCCTTGAGGGGCGTTCGAACGGCCCCCCGGGGGCGCTGGCTCAGCGGTCGATCCGCACGGGAATGCCCCGCGCGGCCATGCGGGCCTTGGCTTCGCCCACCGTGTGCTCGCCGTAGTGGAAGATGCTGGCCGCCAGCACCGCGTCGGCGCCGCCGGTCTGGATGCCGTCGGCCAGGTCGTCCAGGCTGCCCACGCCGCCCGAGGCGATCACCGGCACGCTGACGGCATTGCTCACCGCGCGGGTCAGCTCCAGGTCGAAGCCGCTCTTGGTGCCGTCGCGGTCCATGCTGGTCAGCAGGATCTCGCCGGCGCCGCGGCGCGCCATCTCGGTGGCCCATTCGACGGCATCCAGGCCGGTGTTCTTGCGCCCGCCGTGGCTGTACACGTCCCAGCCCGCGCCGCGCGTGGCGGCCTCTTCGGGGCTGCGGCGCTTGGCGTCGATGGCGACCACGATGCACTGCGAGCCGTACTTCTGCGAGGCGTCGTCGATCACGTTCGGGTCGGCGATGGCGGCGGAGTTGAAGCTGGTCTTGTCGGCGCCCGCGTTGAGCAGCCGGCGCACGTCGGCCACGGTGCGTACGCCGCCGCCCACGGTCAGCGGAATGAAGACCTGCGAAGCCACCGCTTCGATGATCGGCAGGATCAGGTCGCGGCCGTCGCTGGTGGCGGTGATGTCGAGGAAGGTGAGCTCGTCGGCGCCCTGCGCGTTGTAGCGTGCGGCAATCTCGACCGGATCGCCCGCGTCGCGCAGTTCGAGGAAGTTGACGCCCTTGACGACACGGCCGCCGGTGACGTCGAGGCAGGGAATGATGCGTTTGGCAAGCATGGGGTAGACCAGGAAGGAAGCAGAGAAAGAATCAGAGCACGCGCAGCTGTTGCCAGCCCTGCCATTGGGCGCCGGGCGCGAGCAGCACGGGCTCGTCGATCCGGGCAGCCTCCACGCACAGCATGTGGCGGAAGCCGTCCGCGGGCATGTCGGCGAGTTTCGCACCGAGCACCGCGCCGGGGTTCCACACCACCGTTTCGCTGCAGCTCGCGCTTTGCGAGATTTCGAGCTTGCCGCCCGGCTGCACCAGCCGCAGCGGCTGGGCGGGCGCGGCATACACGCTGTCGAACTCTGCATCGAAATGCAACGCCGCCGCGGTTTCCACATGGCGGTCGTCGCGCAGCGAATCCCAGCGGTTGGCACCCTGCAGGCCTTCCAGCCGCACATTGGCGATGTCGTCCACGCGCAGGTAGGTGTGCAGTGCCGCAGCAAAGGTCCAGGGCGCACGGTCGAGGTTGACCAGCGTGAGCGCCGTGCGCAGCTGGCCGCGCGACAGGGTGGCTTCGAGCCGCGCCTCGAAAGCGTGCGGCCAGAGCTTGCGGGTGGCTTCGGCGTCGCGCAGCGTCAGCCGCAGCGTGTCTGGCGCGTCCGACGGCTCGTGCTTCCAAGGCAAATTGCGCATGAATCCATGCTTGGGCAACATGCCGCGCTGGTTGAACTGGGGGCAGCAAACGGGCACGCCGCCGCGGATGGCCGTCTGCCCGTCGAACACCGCCGAAGGGCTCAGGTAAAGCCTTTCCACCCCGTCGCCCGCCGTCCAGGAGAGCACTTGCGCGCCGTGCAAAGCGACGGTGAGGGTGCTTTCGTCAGGGCCTGTGGCGCGCAGTGCGGGCTGGCCGCGAAACTCGATCGGGGTGATTTCCATGGCGAGAATTGTAGGCAGCGCCCGCGCCGTGGCACGGAACTGGCGTCCCGGGCCATTGCGTGCACGGGGCCTTCTTGGATACCCTGTGACCGCTTCAGTCCCGTGCTCGAAAAAATCACTCTCACACGACAAAAGGGGATATGCATGAAGAAAAAGCTGCCGATGGCCGCCTGGATCCTGATCGCCATGGTGCTCGGCATCATCGTGGGCTACATGATCTTCACGAGCTTCCCGGACAAGAAAGCCGCCAAGGAGATCGCCGACTACGTCTCCATCGTCTCGGACGTGTTCCTGCGCCTGATCAAGATGCTGATCGGCCCGCTGGTGTTCTCCACGCTGGTGGTGGGCATCGCGCACATGGGCGACGCCAAGTCGGTGGGCCGCGTGTTCGGCAAGGCCATCGGCTGGTTCCTGACCGCCTCGCTGATCTCGCTGGTCATCGGCCTGATCATGGCCAACCTGCTCAAGCCCGGCGAGAACCTGGGCCTGCCGCTGCCCGACATCGGCGCCTCGGCCAACCTGGCCACCTCCAAGTTCACGCTGAAAGACTTCGTGAGCCACACGGTGCCCAAGTCGTTCGTGGAAGCCATGGCCAACAACGAGATCCTGCAGATCGTGGTGTTCTCGATGTTCTTCGGCGTGGCGCTCGCCTCGCTCGGCGACAAGGCGAAGACGCTGGTGGCGGCCATCGAGGAGCTTTCGCACGCCATGCTCAAGATCACGGGCTACGTGATGAAGCTCGCGCCGCTCGCGGTGCTGGCCGCCATGGCCGCCACGGTGGCCGTCAACGGGCTGGGCATCCTGCTGAAGTTCGCGGTGTTCATGGGCGACTTCTATCTCGGCCTGTTCGTGCTGTGGAGCGTGCTGGTGCTGGCGGGCTTCCTGTTCCTGGGGCCGCGCGTGTTCAAGCTGCTCGTGCTCATCAAGGAGGCCTTCCTGCTGTCGTTTGCCACGGCCAGTTCGGAAGCCGCGTATCCGAAGATCCTGCAGGCGCTCGACCGTTTCGGCGTGAAGCGCAAGATCTCCAGCTTCGTGATGCCGATGGGCTATTCGTTCAACCTGGACGGCTCCATGATGTATTGCACCTTCGCCGTGCTGTTCATCGCGCAGGCCTACAACATCCACATGCCGATCAGCACGCAGGTCACGATGCTGCTGATCCTGATGCTCACCTCCAAGGGCATGGCCGGCGTGCCGCGCGCCTCGCTGGTGGTGATTGCCGCCACGCTGAACCACTTCGACATTCCCGAGGCCGGCCTGCTGCTGATCCTTGGGGTGGACACCTTCCTCGACATGGGCCGCTCGGCCACCAACGCGGTGGGCAACTCCATCGCCACCGCGGTGGTCGCCAAGTGGGAGGGCGAGTTGCTTTCCGAGAGCGACGCCGAGGTCAACGCCCGGGCCATCGACGAGGAGGCCAACGCCACGCTCGCCCACCCGGCGCACGCGTGAGCAGGCACGCCATGAAGCGCATCGGCACGCTTGCATCCGCCGGCGCCGCGCTGCTCGCGGCCCTGGTGCTGGCGGTTTCCGCTCAGGCGCAGGAGCTCACCGGCACGCTGGCCAAGGCGCGTTCCACAGGCGCCATCACCCTCGGCTACCGCGAGTCGTCGGTGCCCTTCTCGTACCTCAATGCGCGCAAGGAACCCATCGGCTACTCCGTGGAGCTCTGCCGCTCGCTGGTGAGCTCCATCGAGGACGCGGTGAACAAGAGCCTCACCATCAAGTGGGTGCCCGTGACCTCGGACTCGCGCATCGACGCCGTCGCCAGCGGCAAGGTCGACCTGGAGTGCGGCTCCACCACCACCAACCTCGAGCGGCAGAAGCGCGTGAGCTTCTCGCCCACCATGTTCGTCTCGGGCACCAAGGTGCTGGTGCAGAAGGGCTCGCCGATCAAGTCGTTCCGCGACCTGGCCGGCAAGAAGGTGGCCGTGACGGCCGGCACCACCAACGAGAAGACGCTGCGCGAGCTGTCGGAAAAGTTCAAGCTCGGCATCAACCTGATCGTGACGCCCGACCATGCGGAGTCCTTCGGGCTGGTGAAGGGCGGACAGGCCGACGCCTTCGCCACCGACGATGTGCTGCTCTACGGCCTGATCGCGCAGGACGCCGCCAAGTCGAACTACGAGGTGGTCGGCGACTTTCTCTCCTACGACCCCTACGGGATCATGTACCGCAAGGACGACGCGCAGCTCAACAAGCTGGTCGTCGACGCCTTCCAGGTGCTGGCGGAAGACGGCGAAATCGAGCGGCAGTACAAGCGCTGGTTCCTGCGCAAGCTGCCCTCGGGGGAGAGCCTCAACCTGCCGATGAGCGCGCAGCTGGAAACGATCATCCAGACGATGTCGGTGAAGGCCGAGTAGCCCAGGGCGCGACAGGGGCTGCCGCCCCGGGCCGTGTGCAACACTGCGGCCCGATGCCACCCAGCCCCGACACGCCCCCCCTCGCCGACCTGCTCGCCCTCGACCGCCGCTGCGAGGCCACCTGGCAGGCGTTGAGCGACACCCTCGAACGACACCTGCGCACCGGGCGCCTCGACGAAGCCCTTGCGCTAGCGCGTGCCGTTCCGCCCGACGACGCCGCGCTGGCCTGCCGGGACCACACCTTCCTGTTCTGGGCCGCCGTCGCCGAAGCCACGGCCGGCGACACGCCCGCGGCACTGGCCCACGTGCAGAACGCATACCGGCACGGCTACCGCGCCTTCTGGGACTTTGCCGCCCGCCGGGTGCCGGAAGACGAAAGCAGCGCCCTCAAGCGACCGCTACATGCCAACGCGCAGATCCAGGCCTGGGTCGACTCGGTGTTCGACGGCACCGTGGGCGACTGGGGCATGGACCCGCAGCGCACGCCCTTCTGCTGGTTCGAGCAGGGCCAGCTCACGCTCGCCAAGGCGCGCTGCGCCATCGGCAACACGCTGCTGCACAAGGGTGCGCCGGTCTACAGGTTCAGGTTCTTCAACGGCTCCTTCGACATTCCGACCGAGTTTGCGGTGGCCGACGTCGAAGCCTTCGACAACGACCCCGCCGCCACGGCCAACCGCCAGCACTACCAGGCCCGCAGCTACGCGCTGCAGGCGCATGCGTTCAAGGTCGGCTATGCGCATCCGCGCGTCCATGCCTTCTGGCGCACGCTGGACAGCTTCGACCTCGACGCCACGCTGGCGCTCATTGCCGAGCCGCCGCTGCACGAACTGCACCGGGGCACCGGCGGTGAGTTCGTCAACCTGCTGCATGCGCTGGTGCAATGCGGTCACCTCGACGCCATCGTGCACCGGCTGCTTGCACTGCCTGCGCACATGGCGCTGTTGCTGATGTGCTTCGACGTGCCCGACATCCGGGCTCGCGCGGCCGCCCACCTGGGCCTGCCCGAACTGCCGGCGCTGTTCGAACTGGCGCTCACGCCTTGCGCGCGCAAGAGCCCGGCCGACGTCTGCCGGCTGATCGACTTCGGCGCCCGGCATCCGCAGTTCCGGCGGCTGCTGGCCACGGTGCTGGCGCGCTACGCGCTGCACAGCTACGACAACTACAACCCGGGCATCAACTGGTTCTTCCAGGCCTTCGCGGGCTTTGCGCTCGCACGCGGCGGCGGCCTGCTCGATTTTCTGGTGACCGAACCCGAGCTGCTGCCGGTGCTGCACCGCATGAAGACGCAGGCGGTGTGCGACGACCACGGCAACGACCTGCCTGCGCTGCATCGCACCCTGGTGCTGAACATGGCGTGGAGCGGCCACCCCGACCTGGCGGACTGGCGCGCCGTGCCGGCCACCATGCCGGACCGCACGCGCTTCGCGGCCTCGCACCGCAAGACCGAAGGCGTGATCGCCAGCGCGGCCTTTCGGGCGCTGGCGCGGGCCTGAGACACGCAAGCCCTAGCGCGCCGGCCACTCCCAGCGCGGGATCTCGCTCATGTCCAGGTTGGCGATACGCGTTTCGCCGAACTGCTTGTCGAGCACCACCGATTTCAGGTCGTCGCTGTCTTCCAGCGCGGCGATCAGCCGCGCGGCATGCGACACCACGATCACCTGCGACTGGCGCGCCGCCTGCGCGATGAGGCGGCCGAGCGCGGGAAGCAGGTCGGGGTGCAGGCTGGTCTCGGGCTCGTTGAGCACAAGCAGCGCTGGCGCGCGGGGCGTGAGCAGGGCCGCGATCCACAACAGGTAGCGCAGGGTGCCGTCGGACAGCTCGGCGGCGGTCAGGGGGCGCAACAGGCCGTGCTGGTGCATCAGCGTCTCGAAGCGGTCGCCGGCCACCTGGACTTCGACGCGGGCTCCCGGAAAGGCGTCGTCCACGGCTCGGTCGAGCGCTTCGCCGTCGCCGATCTCGCGGATGGTCTGCAGCGCCGCGGCCAGGTCGGCGCCGTCGTCGGCCAGCACGGGCGTGTAGGTGCCCAGCTGTGGCTGGCGCGCGGGCGCCTCGGCATCGGAACGGAAATGGTCGTAGAAGCGCCAGGAGCGCATCTGCTCGCGCAGCGTGAGCATCTCGGGCGCGTCGCGCGGGTCGGCATGCTCGGTCATCATGCTGGCGAAGGCCGGCATCGGGCGGCCGACGGCCTGCCAACCCTTGCCGTCGCGAAGGCGCAGCGCAGCACCCTTGCGGTCGACCAGTTGCGTGGAGGGGCGCAGCAGCGGGCCGCTCCAGATGGCCTCGTGCTTGATCTGCGGGTCGCGCGAAAAAGCCGTCGACGGAATCGGCGGCGGCAGGCCGATGTCGATGGCATAGCCGAAATCTTCACTCTGGACACCGGCAAAGCCCAGCTTCAGCGCCACCGGCTCGCTGCGCGTGGTGCCTTGCACGGGCACCTCGCCACGCAGCATGGCAGCCGAAAACCGCTCGGGCCCGGCCCACAGCGTGGAAGACAGGCCGCCTTCGCGGACCAGCGAGCGGATCACGCCGCCGTTGGCAATGTCGGCCAGCAGCCGCATCGCCCGGTACACGCTCGATTTGCCGCTGCCGTTGGCCCCGGTCACGACCGTGAGCCGGCCCAGCGGCACCGTCAGCTGGCGCAGCGAACGGTAGTTGGCAATGGCGAGCGCGGAGAGCACGCGCTGCGCGAAAAGGGCTTCAAACCGCCAGTTCGTCCGCGCGGGCTTGCGCCGCGGCGAAATCGAGGTCGCCCGAATAGATGGCGCGGCCGCAGATGACGCCCTCGATGCCATCGGACTCGACGGCGCAGAGGTTGTCGATGTCCAGCATGTTCGACAGGCCACCCGAGGCGATCACCGGAATGGTCAGCGCCCGCGCCAGCTTGACGGTGGCTTCGATGTTGATGCCCGAGAGCATGCCGTCGCGGCCGATGTCGGTGTAGATGATCGACTCGACGCCGTAATCCTCGAATTTCTTGCCCAGGTCGGCCACCTCGTGGCCCGTGAGCTTGCTCCAGCCGTCGGTGGCGACCTTGCCGTCCTTGGCGTCCAGGCCCACGATGATGTGGCCGCCGAAGGCGCTGCAGGCGTCCTTCAGGAAGCCCGGGTTCTTGACCGCGGCGGTGCCGATGATCACGTAGCGCAGGCCGTCGTCGATGTAGCGCTCGATGGTGTCGAGGTCGCGAATGCCGCCGCCCAGCTGCACCGGAATGTCGTCGCCGACTTCTTGCAGGATCGCCTTGATGGCCGCGTGGTTCTGCGGCTTGCCGGCGAAGGCCCCGTTCAGGTCGACCAGGTGCAGCCTGCGCGCGCCCGCCGTGACCCACTTGCGGGCCATGGCGGCGGGGTCTTCGCTGAAGACGGTGGACTGGTCCATGTCGCCCTGCTTGAGGCGAACGCAGTGGCCGTCCTTGAGATCAATGGCGGGAATGAGGAGCATGGAAGTGACGCGAGTGTGCGGAGTCCGGGCTGTGGGAGGTTCGGCCCGGACAGAAAAAAGGTTCAGGGATTCCAGTGGAGGAAGTTGCGATAGAGCTGCAACCCATGGTCCGCACTCTTCTCCGGGTGGAACTGGGTGGCAAAAATATTATCGCGTGCAATGGCTGCGGTAAAGCTCGCGCCGTAATCCGCTTCGCCCACGCTGTGCTTGGGGTCGACCGGGCAGGCGTAGAAGCTGTGCACAAAATAGAAATAGCTGTCGTCGGGCACGCCCGCCCACACGGCGTGCGGCTGGGCCTGGCGCACCTGGTTCCAGCCCATCTGCGGCACCTTGAAGCGGCTGCCGTCGGGCTGCAGGCGCCCGGCCAGGTCGAACTTGACGACCTCGCCCGGAATAAGGCCCAGGCCGTCGGTCGGGCCTTCATGGCTGCGCGACAGCATCATCTGCATGCCCACGCACACGCCGAACAGCGGCTTGCTGGCGGCCGCCTCGAGCACCGACTCCTGCAGGCCCGACTCGCGCAGTTCGCGCATGCAGTCGGGCATGGCGCCCTGCCCTGGCAGCACCACGCGGGTGGCCTTGCGGACCACGTCGGGGTCGGAGGTGACGAACACTTCCACGCCCACCTGGTCGGCCGCATGGCGCACGGCCTGCGACACGGAATGCAGGTTGCCCATGCCGTAGTCGACGACCGCCACGGTATTTGCTACGGATTTCATAGCTGTTCGACGGCGCGTTTCACAGCGATCCCTTGGTCGACGGGATCACCCCGACGGAGCGGGGGTCGAGCTCCAGCGCCCCGCGCATGGCGCGCGCGAAGGCCTTGAACACGGTTTCGCACTGGTGGTGCGCGTTGATGCCCTTGAGGTTGTCGATGTGCAGCGTGACGAAGGCGTGGTTCACGAAGCCCTGGAAGAACTCGTAGGTGAGCTGGCTGTCGAAGGTGCCGATCATCCCGCTGGTGAAGGGCACATGCATCACGAGGCCCGGGCGACCGGAGAAGTCGATGACCACGCGGCTCAGTGCTTCGTCGAGCGGCACGTAGGCATGGCCGTAGCGGCGGATGCCCTTCTTGTCGCCGATGGCCTTGGCCACGGCCTGGCCGAAGGTGATGCCCACGTCCTCCACCGTGTGGTGACCGTCGATGTGCAGGTCGCCCTGGCAATCGATGTCGAGGTCGATCAGCCCGTGCCGGGCGATCTGGTCGAGCATGTGGTCGAAGAAACCGATGCCGGTCGAGAGCCTGGCCTTGCCGGTGCCGTCCAGGTTGACGCTGACGGTGATCTTGGTTTCCGCGGTGTTGCGGGTGACAGACGCGATGCGCTCGCCGCTGTCCTGGGAGGTGGGGGTGTTCATAGTGAGGCTTCGAGCGCCGCGAGCATCCGCGCATTCTCGTCGGCGGTTCCGACGGTGAGGCGCAGGCAGTTGGCGAGCAGTTCGTGCATTTTAGAAACGTTCTTCACCAGCACCCCGCGCGCCTTCATGCCCTCGAAGGTCCTGGTGGCATCGGGCACGCGCAAAAGGATCATGTTGGCGTCGCTGGGCCAGGTCTTCACGCCGGGCAGGCGGCCGAGACCCATCATCAGTCGCTCGCGCTCCTCGCGGATCTGCCGGGCCTGGGCCTCGAACACCTCGGCGTGTTCCAGCGCGAACAGCGCGCACTCGCAGTTGAGCACGCTGATGTTGTAGGGCGGGCGCACCTTGTCGATCTCGGCGATCAGCGCGGCAGGCCCCATCAGGTAGCCCAGGCGGATGCCGGCCAGGCCGAACTTGCTGAGCGTGCGCATCAGCAGCACATGGCCGTGCGCCGCAAGCCGGTCGATGTAGCTCCTGGCGGCGAACGGCTGGTAGGCCTCGTCGATCACCACCAGGCCGCCCTGCGCGCCCTGGGCCTGGACGATCTTCTCGATGACGGCGTCGTCCCAGAGGTTGGCGGTCGGGTTGTTCGGGTAGGCCAGGTAGACGATGGCGGGCTTCTCTCGCGCGATGGCAGCCAGCATGGCGGCCTCGTCGAGCTCGAAATCGGCCGTGAGCGGCACGCCGACGAACCGCAGGCCCTGCAGCTGCGCGCTCATGGCATACATCACGAAGCCGGGCAGCGGCGCCAGCACCGTGGCGCCAGGCTGGTCGCAGGCGATGTCGAGCAGCGAAATCAGCTCGTCGGAGCCGTTGCCCAGCATCAGGGAGAAGCCTTCGGGCATCTGCGCATGGGCGGCGAGCGCACGCTGCAGGTGGGCGCCGCGTTCGCCCGGATACCGGTTGAGCGCCAGCGCGCCGAGCCGCGCGCCCAGCTCGGCCTGCAGCGCGGGCGGCAGCCCGAAGGGGTTTTCCATCGCGTCGAGCTTGATGAAGCCGCTGGCGTCCTGGACCGCATAGGCATGCATGGCCCGCACGTCGTTGCGGATACGGTCGAGCGGGGAGCGGGCGGATTCTGGAACGGTCATCGGGTGCAGCGGTAGCTGTTTTTCAGGGCGCCGGCCATGACCAGTTGAACGGGCATGTCGGCTTCGTAGCTGTCGGCGTTGCGGCTCAGCTCGGTCTGGTAGAGCGAACGGGCCATGGCGGGTTCTAGGCGGCGGCCCTCGACGCAGAACACGGGCGCCTGCCCGTTGCGCTGCGAAGCCTCGACGCCTTCGCGCAGGCCTTCGAGCACGCCGACCAGGTAGTAGCTGGCGTAGGCCTTGCCGTCCTTCTCGCTGGCTTCGAGCGTGCGCAGTTCGCGGATGCTCATGGCCTGCGCGCCGGCGGCGGCCACCAGCGCGAGAAGCAGGAAAGCGGCCCGCTTCATCGGCATCATTTGCGGTAGCGCGGCGCCGGCGCGAAGGCGCCGTCGGCCGGAAAGGCACTGGGCTGCGACGGGGTGGCGTCGCGGCGCTGGCGGCGGGGAGCGTCTTTTTCTTCGAGCTCGAACAGCGCGGCGCCGATCACGCCGATGTTGCGCACGTCGCCGGCGTCGGTGTTCGCGGCATAGGCACGGCCCGGCGCCGCGAAGCGGAAGGCTGCGACCTCGTTCTGGCTCTTGCGGAAACCCTCGATGGTCAAGGCCTGCAACGGGCGCAGCACGTAGCCCCCGTTGCGCAGGCTGCCGGGCTTGCCGTTCAGCACGTCCAGCCCGTCGACCGTGGCGATGACCTCGTAGCTGCGCTCGCCGAGGTTGCGAAAGCGCAAGGTGTAGCGCGAGCCCTGGACGCCGGCCAGGCGGAACATGTCTTCTGCGCCTGCGCCACGGCGCGCGCGCTGCAGCGGCAGGGGCTGGCCGTCTTCGTCGAGCACCGACCATTCGATGTCGCCGTCGGCCAGCATCAGGCTCAGTCGGCGTTCCGGGTTGTTGCCCACCGCGCGGCGCACGGCCGATGCTTCGTTGTAGCCGAGCGAAGCCACGTCGTCCGGCTGGGCGGACAGGCGCCTGGTGACGACCGCCTGCGTCTTCGACTCGCGGCCCTCGCCCCACTGCGTGCCGAGCTGCGGCGCGGGTGCGGCGCTGGGTGTTGCGTTGGCGGCCGGCGGGTCGCTGATCACTTGCCGCGGCATCTGGCTGCAGGCAGCCAGCAAGGCGGCGCCCGCGACGAGCCCCGCGGCGAATCTGAACAGACGCGAACGACAGAGACGGTCAATCATCTTGCTTGCTCCTCCCGGAGGCTTGTCATGGGGGCTCAGATCTTACGCAGCCGCATGCGGGCGGCTTCGGCGTGCGCCTGCAGGCCCTCACCTTCGGCCAGCGTGACGGCGATGGGGCCCAGCACCTGGGCGCCGGCCTCGCTGACCTCGATCAGGCTGGAGCGCTTCTGGAAGTCGTACACGCCCAGCGGGCTCGAAAAGCGCGCCGTGCCGCTGGTGGGCAGCACGTGGTTCGGGCCGGCGCAGTAGTCGCCCAGGCTCTCGCTGGTGAAGGCCCCCAGGAAGATCGCGCCGGCGTGGCGCAGCAGCGGCTCCCACCGGTCGGGTTCGCTGCTGCTCACTTCCAGGTGTTCGGGGGCGATGCGGTTGCTGATCTCGCAGGCCTCTTCCATGCTCTTCGTGTGGATCAGCGCGCCGCGGCCGTTGAGCGAGGCGGCGATGATTTCGGCGCGCGGCATCGTGGGCAGCAGGCGGTCGATCTCGGCCTGCACGCGCTCGATGTAGGCGGCGTCGGGGCACAGCAGGATGCTCTGGGCCAGCTCGTCGTGCTCGGCCTGGCTGAACAGGTCCATGGCCACCCAGTCGGGCGGTGTGCTGCCGTCGGCCAGCACCAGGATTTCGCTGGGCCCCGCGATCATGTCGATGCCCACGGTGCCGAACACGCGGCGCTTGGCGGCCGCCACGTAGGCGTTGCCGGGGCCGGTGATCTTGTCGACGGCAGGAACGGTGGCGGTGCCGTACGCCAGGGCGGCCACGGCTTGTGCACCCCCGATGGTGAAGGCGCGGGTGACGCCGGCCACGTAGGCGGCGGCAAGCACGAGCACGTTGCGCTCGCCCTTCGCGGACGATTGACCGCCCGCCCCCCCCGTGGCCACGCTGCCCTTCACGGGCGTCGGGACCACCATGATGATTTCGCCGACACCGGCCACATGGGCCGGAATGGCGTTCATCAGCAGGCTGGACGGATAGGCCGCCTTGCCGCCGGGCACGTAGATGCCCACGCGGTCCAGCGGCGTGACCTTCTGGCCCAGCAGCGTGCCGTCCACGTCGCGATAGCTCCAGCTTTCGCCGCTGGCCTTCTTCTGCGCCTCGTGGTAGCTGCGAACGCGGTCGGCCGCGGCCTGCAACGCCGTGCGCTGGTGTTCGGGCAGGGAATCGAAGGCTTCCTTGAAATCGGCCTGCGTGAGCTCGAGTTCGGGCACGGTGGCCGCGCCGAGTCCGTCGAAGCGGCGCGTGTACTCGAGCACCGCCGCGTCGCCGCGCGTGCGCACATCGGCCAGGATGTCGGCCACCACCTTCTCGATGGCCGCGTCCGCGTCCGCGGACCAATGCAGCCGCGCCTTGAATTCAGCATCGAAGCTGGCTGAAGTCGTGGAGAGTCGGGCGGGGGCTGCTTTCAGAGTCATGGGGTTCAGGCGGAAGTCAGACGGAGGGAATGGCGGACGCGAACGCGTCGATGATGCGGCGGATGGGCTCGCGCTTGAGCTTGAGCGCGGCCTGGTTCACGACCAGGCGCGCGCTGATGTCCATGATGCGCTCCACCTCGACGAGGTGGTTGGCCTTGAGCGTGTTGCCGGTCGAGACGAGGTCGACGATGGCGTCGGCCAGGCCCGTGAGCGGCGCCAGCTCCATGCTGCCGTAGAGCTTGATCAGGTCGACGTGCACGCCCTTGCTGGCGAAGAAGTCGCGCGCCAGGCCCACGTACTTGGTCGCCACGCGCAGGCGCGAGCCCTGCTTCACGGCCGAGGCGTAGTCGTAGTCGTTGCGCACGGCCACGCTCAGGCGGCAGGCCGCGATGCGCAGGTCCAGCGGCTGGTACAGGCCCTGGTTGCCATGCTCGAGCAGCACGTCGGAACCCGTCACGCCGAGGTCGGCGCCGCCGTACTGCACATAGGTGGGCACGTCGGAGGCGCGCACCAGCACCACGCGCACGTCGGGGCGGGTGGTGTCGAGAATGAGCTTGCGCGATTTCTCGGGGTCTTCCGTGACCTCGATGCCGGCGGCGGCCAGCAGGGGCATCGTCTCTTCGAAGATGCGGCCTTTGGAAAGTGCCAGGGTGATCATGCGGCGGCTCCTGTCACACGTTCGATGTCGGCGCCGAGGCCGCGCAGCTTGGCTTCCATGCGGTCGTAGCCCCGGTCCAGGTGGTAGATGCGGTCGACCAGCGTCTCGCCCTCGGCCACGAGGCCGGCGATGACGAGGCTGGCGGACGCGCGCAGGTCGGTGGCCATCACGGTGGCGCCGGAGAGCTGCTGCACGCCCTCGACCATCGCCACCTTGCCCTCGACGTGGATGCGCGCGCCCAGGCGCACCATCTCGTTCACGTGCATGAAACGGTTCTCGAAGATGGTTTCGGTGACCATCGAGGCGCCGCGCGCAATGACGTTCAGGGCCATGAACTGGGCCTGCATGTCGGTCGGAAAGCCCGGGTATTCGGTGGTGCTGAAGCTTTGCGCCTTCAGGGTCTGGTGCGCCGGGCCCTTCGAGGCGATGCGCACGCCGTCCTTTTCGCAGGCGACGGTGCAGCCCGCATCGCGCAGCTTGTCGATCACGGCGTCCATGTGGTCGCCGCGCGCATGGCGCAGGAAGGCCTCGCCGCCCGTGGCCGCGACGGCGCACAGGAAGGTGCCGGCTTCGATGCGGTCGGCCACCACGGCGTGTTCGCAGCCGTGCAGCTTTTCCACGCCCTGGATGCGGATGTGGCTGGTGCCGTGGCCTTCGATCTTCGCGCCCATGCGGATCAGCATCTCGGCCAGGTCGACGATCTCGGGCTCCTGCGCGGCGTTCTCGAGCAGGGTTTCGCCCTCGGCCAGCGCGGCCGCCATCAGGAAGTTCTCGGTGCCGGTGACGGTGACCATGTCGGTCAGGATGCGCGCACCCTTCAGGCGGGTGCGGCCCTCGGGCAGCCGCGCGAGCATGTAGCCGTGGTCGACCACGATTTCCGCGCCCATGGCCTGCAGGCCCTTGATGTGCTGGTCGACAGGCCGCGAGCCGATGGCGCAGCCGCCGGGCAGCGACACCTTGGCATGGCCGAAGCGCGCCAGCAGCGGGCCCAGGGCCAGCACGGAGGCGCGCATGGTCTTCACGAGTTCGTAGGGCGCCTCGGGGTTGCCCAGGTCGCCTGCGTCGAGTTGCACGGTGCCGTTGTCGTCGCGCTCGGCTGTCACGCCCATGTTGCGCACGAGCTTGAGCATGGTCGACACGTCCTGCAGGCGCGGCACGTTGTGCAGCGTCACGGGCTGATCGGTCAGCAGCGCCGCGCACAGCTCGGGCAGCGCGGCGTTCTTGGCGCCGGAAATGAGTACTTCGCCGCGGAGCTCTCGCCCGCCGCGAATCAGAAGTTTGTCCATCGAAATTCCAGCGAAATCAGGGCCCCGCAGGGCCGGAACGTTATTTTTCCACTGCGGCCCATTCGGCCGGCGTGTAGGTCTTCATCGAAAGCGCATGCACCTCGTCGGTGTGCATTTTCGCACCGAGGGTGGCGTAGACCCGCTGATGGCGCTGAATGGCGCGCTTGCCCTCGAACTCGGCCGAGACGATGGTGGCGTACCAATGCCGGCCGTCCCCCTCGAGCGTGATGTGCTCGCACGGAAGATGGGACTGGATCAGGGCCTGGAGTTGTTCGGCGGTCATAGGGTGTGGAAAAACGTTCAGCTGCGGATCTTGTAACCGATGCGCAGGAGGTGGACGGCAATGGCGCTCACCACCAGCCAGGCGGTGCCGACGATGCCCAGGCTCAGCCAGGGCGAGGCGTCGCTCACGCCGAAGAAGCCGTAGCGGAAGCCGTCGATCATGTAGAAGAACGGGTTCAGGTGGCTCACCTTCTGCCAGAAAGGCGGCAGCGAACCGATCGAATAGAACACGCCCGACAGGAAGGTCATGGGCATGATCAAGAAGTTCTGGAACACGGCCATCTGGTCGAACTTCTCGGCCCAGAGGCCGGCGATGAGGCCCAATGTGCCCAGCATGGCGGCGCCCAGGAACGCGAACGCGATGATCCAGAGCGGCGCCACGAAGCTGGGCATGGCAAAGAACATGGTGACCAGGAACACGCCAAGCCCCACGGCCAGCCCGCGAATGATCGACGAGCCCACGTACGCGAAGAACCAGCCCCAGTGCGACAGCGGCGTGAGCAGCACGAACACCAGGTTGCCCATGATCTTGCTCTGGATGATCGACGACGAGCTGTTGGCGAACGCGTTCTGCAACACGCTCATCATCACCAGGCCCGGCACCAGGAACGCGGTATAGGGCACGGTGCCGTAGACCGTGACGCGGCCTTCGAGCACGTGGCCGAACACCATGAGGTACAGCAGCGCTGTGAGCACCGGCGCGCCGACGGTCTGGAAACCGACCTTCCAGAAGCGCAGCGTCTCCTTATAGAGCAGCGCGCGCCACCCGGTTACGGCCATCATCGCGCGACCTCCAGGGGCGTCTGCTCGCCCGCCATCAGGTCGATGAACACGTCTTCCAGGTCGGCCTTGCGCATTTCCACGTCTTCCACCGCGACGCCGGCTTCGCGGATCGCGGCCAGCAGTTGTTCGACTTCATGGGCGTTCTGTGCGGGCAGTTGCACGATGCGCCCGGTGATGCGCGCATGCTGGGCAATGGCCCAGGGCAGCATGGCGTCGGTCTTGAAGCGCAGCACGTTGCTCGCGGCCGACTTCAGCAGCTCGCTGGTGCGGTCGAGCGCAATCACGCGGCCCTGCTTGAGCATTGCGATGCGGTTGCACAGCGCCTCCGCCTCTTCGAGATAGTGGGTGGTCAGCAGCACGGTACTGCCCTGCTTGTTGAGCCTGGCGACGAACTGCCAGAGCGTCTGGCGCAACTCGACGTCCACGCCGGCCGTGGGCTCGTCCAGCACGATCACCGGCGGCTTGTGCACCAGCGCCTGCGCCACCAGCACCCGGCGCTTCATGCCGCCCGACAGCTGGCGCATGTTGGCCGTCGCCTTGTCTGCGAGGCCCAGGCTTTGCAGCAGCTCGTCGATCCAGGCTTCGTTGTTCTTGATGCCGAAGTAGCCCGACTGGATGCGCAGCGACTCGCGCACGTTGAAGAAGGGGTCGAACACCAGCTCCTGCGGCACGATGCCGAGCTGGCGGCGCGCCTCGGCGAAGTCGCGCTGGACATCGAAGCCGTGCACGCTGATGGCGCCGGCCGTGGGGCGCGACAGGCCCGCGAGCATGCTGATCAGGGTGGTCTTGCCCGCCCCGTTGGGCCCGAGCAGGCCGAAGAACTCGCCGGGCTCGATCTGGAATGTGACCTCGTCGACCGCCTGCAGCCCTTGCTTGCCTTGGGCTTTCTGTTGTCGGGAGGGGGGGTAGGTCTTGGAGACCGATTGGAATGAGATCGCGGGCATGGGAGCCCGCGATTTTACCGGGCCGTTACTTTTTCAGGGCGCGGCGGGCAAAAGGCCCGCAACACCATACAGCGCCGCCAGCTCGCGCAGCCGGGGAGACAGGCCCTTCACCGAGAAGCCGCGACCCAGCGCACTGGATTCGCGCCGGCATTCGAGCAGCACCGCCAGCGCCGACGAATCGAACTGGGCCAGCGCGGTGGCGTCCACCACGGTGGACGACGAATCGACCTGGCCCTTCAGCCCCTGCTGCAGCATGCGCATGCAGGCGGGGGCCTCGTCATGGGTCAGGCGCGTGGGCAGGACCAGCATCCGATCAGCCCTTGCTGTTGCCCTTGTTGCGCGCCGCAAGCGCCGCAATCAGGCCATCGATGCCGCTCTTGTTGATTTCCTGCGAGAACTGGGTGCGGTAGGTGTCGACCAGCCAGACGCCCAGCACATTGAGGTTGTAGACCTTCCATCCGGCGCCCTGGCCGGGGGTCTTCTCAAGGCGGTAGTCCAGCTGGACCGGGTCGCCGCGGCCCTTGACCTCGGTGCGCACCAGCACATCGGCATCGTCGGGCGAGCCGCGGAACGGACGCACGGTGACGGTTTGGTCGCTGACCTGGTCGAGCGCGCCGGCATAGGTGCGCACCAGCAAGGTCTTGAACTCTTCCTGCAGGCGCTTTTGCTGCTCCGGCGTGGCCGTGCGCCAGGCCGGGCCGACGGCCGAGGACGTCATGCGCTGGAAATTGACGTTGGGCATGATCTTGCTGTCGACCAGCAGCATGATCTTGTTGACGTCGCCCGACTTGATCGACTTGTCCGACTTGATGGTCTCGAGCACATCGGTCGAAATGCGCTTGACCAGCGCATCGGGGCTTTCGTCGGCAGCGCGTGCGGGGCTCACGAAGGTGGCGGCGGCGCTGAACAGCATGGCGCCAGCCAGCACCAGGTGGCCGAAGCCGCGTCGTTGCAGGATCATCTTGTTGTTCATGGAGAGGTCCCTCAGGTTTCGGATTTCGCGCAACACGCACCAGAACGGCGTGTCACGATAGAACGGGTTCGACAGGCCCCGGGCCTACCGGGTTCCTGTCGCGCAGGTGAAGCCTTGCAACGGAATGCAAGCGAGCCACCTGCGCCGGCCGCGCCCGGCTGGCTACTTGCCTGCGTCTTCGTCGGGGCCCTTGCCGTCGTGGACCAGGCTGAGCCGGCGTTGCAGGAAGGCGTCGCGCGTGAACGAATACTTGTCGAGCGCGGCGTCGTCGATCAGGCGACCGGCGCGCAGGTACTGCGAGCGCATGTCGACCGCGCGCAGCACGGTCAGCGAATTGCGCCACGCCACGTCGTTCATGGCGCTGAGCGGGTCGCCGTAGAAGTCGACCGGCTTGGCGACCGTGTCGCGAAGGGTCGAGGGGCCGAGCACCGGCAGCACGATGTACGGGCCTGCGCCCACACCCCAGCGACCGAGCGTCTGGCCGAAATCTTCGTCGTGGCGGTCGATACCGGCTTCGGTGGCGACGTCGAGCAGGCCGCCGAGACCGAAGAAGGTGTTGACGTTGACCCGCATGAAGGTCTCGGCGCTGTTCTGCAGCTTGAGCTGGGCCACGCTGTTCGCAAAACTCCAGACGTCGCCAAGGTTGCCGAAGAAGTTGTTCACCCCCGTACGCACCATCGAAGGCAGCACGTTGACGTAGACCGTGGACACAGGCACGAGCACGGCCTGGTCGAGCTTGTCGTTGAACGTGAACACGCCGCGGTTGAACGGTTCGAAAGGATCAGCCGGATTGGCATTGGGACCGGTGGCGCAACCGGCCACGAGTGCGAAGACCGCGGCCGCGCTGGTCCAGCGCGCGTATTTGGCTGTTTTGTTCATGACAGTCGAGGCGACATGCAAAAAGGATCGTGTTTTCATTTTTTATTGGGGGTGCCCTGCGCCGTGCCGGAGTTGGAACTCCCATCGGCGGCCTTGCTGTAGAGGAACTGGCTGATCAGGTTTTCCAGCACCACCGCGGATTGCGTCGCTGTGATGGTGTCGCCGGCCTGCAGGTTCTTCTCCTCGGCGCCCGCCTCGATCCCGATGTACTGCTCGCCGAGCAGGCCACTGGTCAGGATCTTGAGCGAACTGTCCTTGGGAAAACTGTAACGGTTTTGCAAAGCCAGTGTGACATCGGCCTGAAAGGTCTTGTCGTTGAAGGAGATGGATTCCACACGGCCGACCACCACGCCCGCGCTTCGGATCGCGGTCTGGGGCTTGAGCCCGCCGATGTTGTCGAAGCGCGCGGTCACCGAATAGGTCTTCTGGAAGTTCAGGCTCAGCAGGTTGGCCGACTGCAGCGCGAGAAACAGCAATGCGGCGGCGCCGATCAGCACGAACAGGCCGACCCAGATGTCATTGTTGGAACGTTGCATATCGACTCTTCCTAAATTCCTGCGGATTGACTCATTCGGGGAACACCGCAGAACCGGCTTTGCCGGGCTGCTGGAGTTGCCCCCTGCAAGGGGGTTGGCGGCCACACAAGGTGGGCAAGCCTGGGGGTGTACTCGTTCATATGCTGAACATCATGGCGGTCAGGAGGAAGTCCAGCCCCAGCACCGCCAGCGATGCCGTCACCACCGTGCGCGTGGTCGCGCGCGACACGCCTTCGGGCGTCGGCTGGGCTTCATACCCCTGCAGCAGCGCGATGAAGGTCACGGTGAAACCGAAGACGATGCTCTTGATGACGCCGTTGCCGACGTCGCGCCACACGTCGACGCCGCCCTGCATCTGCCCCCAGAACGCGCCCGGGTCCACACCCAGCATCAGCACGCCCACCACATAGCCGCCCATGATGCCGACCGCACTGAACACGGCGGCCAGCAACGGCATGGTGATGACGCCGGCCCAGAAACGCGGCGCGAGGATGCGCTGCACCGGGTCGACGGCCATCATTTCCATGGCGCTCAGTTGCTCGTCGGCCTTCATGAGACCGATTTCCGCAGTGAGCGACGTGCCGGCGCGCCCGGTGAACAGCAATGCCGCCACGACCGGTCCGAGCTCTCGCACCAGGCTCAGCGTGACCAGCAGGCCGAGTGCTTCGGCAGAGCCGTAGCGCTGCAGCGCGTAGTACATCTGCAGGCCCAGCACGAATCCCACGAACAAACCCGACACACCGATGATGGCGAGCGAGTAGTTGCCCAGGAAGTGGATCTGGTCGCGCACGAGGCTGAAGCGGCGCATGATCTGCGCGCCCGGCCCGAGCAGGCGCAGGAAGAGCTTCGCGCCATGCCCGAGGTGGGCCAGACGGCTGCGCACGGCAAAGCCGACATCGGCGGGCTTCCACCAACTCATGTTTGCCCCCACGTTCGGCACTTCGTGCCCTCACTGCCCCCCGAGTGGGGCTTCGCTTGCTCGGGGCGGCCCAGCGCAGCGCTCATGACCGCCCTCCTTCGACGTTGCCGAAGTCGTCTTCGATGCTGACACCGGGGTAGTGAAACCGCACGGGCCCGTCGGGCAATGCGTTCACGAACTGATGGACCAAAGGATCGACGCTGTTGCGCACGTCGTCGGGCGCGCCCTGCGCAGCGATGCCGCCGTTGGCCAGGATGATCACGTGGTCGGCGATGCGGAAGGTTTCTTCCAGGTCGTGCGACACGATGATGCTGGTGAGGCCGAGCGTGTCGTTGAGCTGGCGAATCAGCCGCGCCGCGGTGCCCAGCGAAATGGGGTCGAGTCCGGCGAAGGGTTCGTCGTACATCACGAGGTCTGGGTCGAGCGCAATGGCGCGCGCCAGCGCCACGCGCCGTGCCATGCCGCCCGACACCTCGCTGGGCATCATGTCGCGCGCGCCGCGCAGGCCGACGGCGTCGAGCTTCATGAGCACGATGTCGCGCACCAGCGCTTCGGACAACTGCGTGTGCTCGCGCAGCGGAAACGCCACGTTGTCGAACACGCTCATGTCGGTGAACAAGGCGCCGAACTGGAACAGCATGCCCATGCGGCGCCGCGCCGCGTAGAGCGCCGAGGCGTCGAACCTGACGACGTCCTGACCGTCGAAAAGAACCTCGCCGCGCTGTGCCTTCTGCTGTCCGCCGATCAGGCGCAGGACCGTGGTCTTGCCGCCGCCCGATGCGCCCATCAGGGCCGTCACCTTGCCGCGCGGCACGGTGAAGGACACGCCGTCGAGAATGGCGCGCGCGCCGTAGCCGAACGTGACGTTGCGGAACTCTACGAAGGGATGTTGCGGTGCGGCTGGGTCCATCTCAATAAAAAAGCCGGGCGCTTTTTCAAGCATCCCGGCATGCGGTTTCACGCGGATGATAACGGGGCCGCGACCGGACCCGCTAAATTGAAACAAAATTCATCGCGGCAAGTCGCTGAATCCCATCAGAAATTCATCGACCGAACGTGCCGCTTGACGGCCTTCGCGAATGGCCCACACCACCAGCGACTGGCCACGGCGGATATCGCCCGCGGCAAACACCTTCGGCACGTTGGTGGCATAGCCGCCGATGAAGTCGACCGTCGCGCGAGCGTTGCCGCGCGCGTCCTTCTCGACACCGAAGGCGTCCAGCACGGTGGCCACGGGACTGATGAAGCCCATGGCGAGCAGCACCAGGTCGGCCTTCAGCACCTGCTCGCTGCCGGCCACTTCCTGCATCTTGCCGTCCTTCCATTCGACGCGAACGGTCTTCAGGCCGGTGACCTTGCCCTTCTCGCCGATGAATTCCTTGGTGGAAATGGCGAACTCCCGCTCGCAGCCCTCTTCGTGGCTGGAACTGGTGCGCAGCTTGATCGGCCAGTACGGCCAGGTCATGGGGCGGTTCTCTTCCTCGGGTGGCTGCGGCATCAGTTCGAACTGCGTGACGCTCGCCGCGCCGTGGCGGTTGCTGGTGCCCACGCAGTCGGAGCCGGTGTCGCCGCCGCCGATCACGATCACGTGCTTGCCGTCGGCGCGCAACTGGCCCTTGACCTTGTCGCCCGCGTTGACGCGGTTCTGCTGCGGCAGGAACTCCATGGCGTAGTGAATGCCGTCCAGGTCGCGGCCGGGCACCGGCAGGTCGCGCGACTGCTCGGCGCCGCCGGTGAGCACCACCGCGTCGAATTCTTTCTGCAGCTGTTCGGGTGTGACGGTTTCCTTGGCGAGGTTGGTCACCTTGGAGCCCTTGCCCAGCGGGTCCTTCGCGGCGCCGACCATCACGCCGGTACGGAAGGTCACGCCCTCGGCCTTCATCTGCTCGACACGGCGGTCGATGTGGGTCTTCTCCATCTTGAAGTCGGGAATGCCGTAGCGCAGCAGGCCGCCGATGCGGTCGTTCTTTTCGAACAGCGTCACGTCGTGGCCCACGCGTGCCAGTTGCTGCGCAGCCGCCATGCCGGCCGGGCCCGAACCCACCACGGCCACCTTCTTGCCGGTCTTGTGCTTGGCGGCGCGCGGCGCCACCCAGCCTTCGTCCCAGGCGCGGTCGATGATCGCGTGCTCGATCGACTTGATGCCGATCGCGTCGTCGTTCACGTTGAGCACGCAGGCCGCTTCACAGGGCGCGGGGCAGATGCGGCCGGTGAACTCGGGAAAGTTGTTGGTCGAGTCGAGCACCGCGTAGGCGTTTTGCCAGTCGTCGCGATACACGAGGTCGTTGAAGTCCGGAATGATGTTGTTGACCGGGCAACCGCTGTTGCAGAACGGCGTGCCGCAGTCCATGCAGCGCGCGCCCTGCACCTTGGCCTGCTCGGGCGTCAGGCCGACGACGAATTCCTTGTAGTGCTTGACGCGCTCGTCGATGGGCTTGTAGCCCTCTTCGATGCGCTCATGCTCCATGAAGCCGGTGATCTTTCCCATCGTGCTTTCCTCTGTTCTTCGTGTTCGTTGCCGCTCAGACCGCGGCGGTTGCGGACGGCGCCACCAGCGCATGCGGCTCGAGACCGGCGTGCGCGTTGTTGCCGCTGCTCGCCAGCTCGACCTTGCGGTCGTGCAGCTCGGCCAGCGCGCGCTTGTATTCGTTCGGGAACACCTTCACGAACTTGGTGCGCGACACGGCCCAGCTGTCGAGCAGTTCGCGCGCGCGCTTGCTGCCGGTCCAGCGGTGGTGCTCCTCGAGCAGCTTCTTGAGCTGCGCTTCGTCGGTCTCGCCGCCGTGCCAGATCTTGCGGTGCACGCTGGCCGTCTGCTCGGCCGAGGTCAGCACCTTGTCGAGCGAGACCATCGCGAGGTTGCAACGCGTGGCGAACTGGCCGTCTTCGTCGTAGACGAAGGCCACGCCGCCGCTCATGCCGGCCGCGAAGTTGCGGCCCGTCTTGCCGAGCACGGCCACCGTACCGCCGGTCATGTATTCGCAACCGTGGTCGCCCGTGCCTTCGATGACCGCCGTGGCGCCCGAAAGACGCACCGCGAAACGCTCGCCGGCCACGCCGCACAGGTAGGCCTCGCCGGTGGTCGCGCCGTACAGCGCGGTGTTGCCCACGATGGTGTTGCGCACCGCTTCGCCGCGGAAGTCCAGGCTGGGGCGAACCACCACGCGGCCGCCGGACAGGCCCTTGCCGGTGTAGTCGTTGGCGTCGCCGATCAGGTACAGCGTGATGCCGCGTGCCAGGAAGGCGCCGAACGACTGGCCGCCCGTGCCCTCGAGCTGGATGCGGATCGAGTCGTCGGGCAGGCCTTGCGGATGCACCTTGGTCAGCGCGCCCGAGAGCATGGCGCCCACCGAGCGGTTGACGTTGCGCACCACCTCGATGAACTGCACCTTCTCGCCCTTGTCGATGGCGGGACGCGACTTCTCGATGAGCTTGACGTCCAGCGCGCGCTCCAGGCCGTGCTCCTGGTTCTCGACATGGAAGCGCGGCACGTCGGCCGGCACGTTGGGCAGCGCGAAGAGGCGGCTGAAATCGAGGCCCGAAGCCTTCCAGTGCTCGATGCCCTTGCGCATGTCGAGCAGGTCGGCGCGGCCGATCAGGTCGTCGAACTTGCGGATGCCCAGCTGGGCCATGATCTGGCGCACTTCTTCGGCCACGAAGAAGAAGTAGTTGACGACGTGCTCGGGCTTGCCCGAGAACTTCTTGCGCAGGATCGGGTCCTGCGTGGCCACGCCCACCGGGCAGGTGTTCAGGTGGCACTTGCGCATCATGATGCAGCCTTCGACCACCAGCGGCGCGGTCGCGAAGCCGAACTCGTCGGCACCCAGCAGCGCGCCGATGGCGACGTCGCGGCCGGTCTTCATCTGGCCGTCGGCCTGCACGCGGATGCGGCTGCGCAGGCGGTTGAGCACCAGCGTCTGCTGCGTCTCGGCCAGGCCGATTTCCCACGGGCTGCCTGCATGCTTGATCGACGACCAGGGCGAGGCGCCCGTGCCGCCGTCATGGCCGGCGATCACGACGTGGTCGCTCTTGCACTTGGCCACGCCCGCGGCAATGGTGCCGACGCCGATTTCACTCACCAGCTTCACGCTGATGCTGGCGTGCGGCGCGGTGTTCTTCAGGTCGTGAATGAGCTGCGCCAGGTCTTCGATCGAGTAGATGTCGTGGTGCGGCGGGGGCGAGATGAGGCCCACGCCCGGCACGGCATAGCGCTGCTTGCCGATGTACTCGGTGACCTTGCCGCCGGGCAGCTGGCCGCCCTCGCCCGGCTTGGCGCCCTGGGCCATCTTGATCTGGATCTGGTCGGCCGAATGCAGGTACTCGGCGGTGACGCCGAAGCGGCCGGAGGCCACCTGCTTGATGCGCGAACGCAGCGAGTCGCCGTCCTTCAGCGGCAGGTCGACCTCGACGTTGGCCGCACCGATCACGCTCTTGAGCGTGTCGCCCTGCTTGATCGGGATGCCCTTGAGCTCGTTGCGGTAGCGCGCGGGGTCTTCGCCGCCCTCGCCCGTGTTGCTCTTGCCGCCGATGCGGTTCATGGCCACGGCCAGCGTGGCGTGGGCCTCGGTGCTGATCGAGCCGAGCGACATCGCACCGGTGGCGAAGCGCTTGACGATCTCGACGGCGGACTCGACCTCGTCGACCGGCACGGCCTTGGCCGGGTCGATCTTGAACTCGAACAGGCCGCGCAGCGTGAGGTGGCGGCGGTTCTGGTCGTTGATGAGCTGGGCGTATTCCTTGTACGTGTTCCAGTTGTTGGAGCGCGTGCTGTGCTGCAGCTTGGCGATGGCGTCGGGCGTCCACATGTGCTCTTCGCCGCGTGCGCGCCAGGCGTACTCGCCGCCGGCGTCCAGCATGCTGGCGAGCACCGGGTCGTCGCTGAACGCGGCCTTGTGCATGCGGATGGCTTCCTCGGCGATCTCGAAGACGCCGATGCCTTCCACGCGGCTCGCGGTGCCGGTGAAGTACTTGTTGACGGTGACGGTGTTCAGGCCGATGGCCTCGAACAGCTGCGCGCCGCAGTAGCTCATGTAGGTGCTGACACCCATCTTCGACATGATCTTCGACAGGCCCTTGCCGATGGCCTTGACGTAGTTGTAGACCGCCTTGTCGGCGCTCAGGTCGCCCGGCAGGTCGGCATGCATGGCCGCCAGCGTTTCCATGGCCAGGTACGGGTGCACGGCTTCCGCGCCGTAGCCGGCCAGCACGCCGAAGTGATGCACTTCGCGCGCCGAGCCGGTTTCCACCACCAGGCCGGCGGTGGTGCGCAGGCCTTCACGCACCAGGTACTGGTGCACGGCCGACAGCGCCAGCACGGCCGGGATCGCGACTTGCGTCGGGCTCACGCCGCGGTCGCTCACGATCAGGATGTTGTGGCCGCCCTTGATGGCGTCCACGGCTTCGGCGCACAGCGAGGCCAGCTTGGCTTCGACGCCTTCGTCGCCCCAGGCCAGCGGGTAGGTGATGTCGAGCACGTAGCTCTTGAACTTGCCCTGCGTGTACTTGCCGATGTCGCGCAGCTTCGCCATGTCGGAGAAGTCGAGGATCGGCTGGCTCACTTCGAGCCGCATCGGCGGGTTGACCTGGTTGATGTCCAGCAGGTTGGGCTTGGGTCCGATGAAGGACACCAGCGACATCACGATGGCTTCGCGGATCGGGTCGATCGGCGGGTTGGTCACTTGCGCGAACAGCTGCTTGAAGTAGTTGTAGAGCGGCTTGTTCTTGCTGGAGAGCACGGCCAGCGGGCTGTCGTTGCCCATGGAGCCGATGCCTTCCTCGCCGGCCTGCGCCATCGGGCTCATCAGGAACTTGATGTCTTCCTGGGTGTAGCCGAAGGCCTGCTGGCGGTCGAGCAGCGCCACCTGGCTCAGGGGCGCGGAGAACGGCTCGGCCTTGACGCTGTCGAGCTTGATGCGCAGGTTCTCGATCCACTGCTTGTAGGGCTTGCTGTTGGCGAGGGTGGACTTGACCTCCTCGTCGTCGATCATGCGGCCTTGTTCCAGGTCGATCAGGAACATCTTGCCGGGCTGCAGGCGCCACTTGCGCACGATCTTCTGCTCGGGCACGGGCAGCACGCCCGATTCGGAGGCCATGATGACCAGGTCGTCGTCGGTCACGCAGTAGCGCGAGGGGCGCAGGCCGTTGCGGTCGAGCGTGGCGCCGATCTGGCGGCCGTCGGTGAAGACGATGGAGGCCGGGCCGTCCCACGGCTCGAGCATGGCGGCGTGGTACTCGTAGAACGCGCGGCGACGCGGGTCCATGGTGGCGTGCTGTTCCCAGGGCTCGGGAATCATCATCATCACGGCCTGGCTGATGGGGTAGCCGGCCATCGTCAGCAGCTCGAGGCAGTTGTCGAAGGTGGCGGTGTCGGACTGGCCGGCGAAGCTGATCGGGTAGAGCTTCTGCAGGTCGGCGCCCAGCACGGGCGAGGACATCACGCCTTCGCGCGCCTTCATCCAGTTGTAGTTGCCCTTGACCGTGTTGATTTCGCCGTTGTGGGCGACGTAACGGTACGGGTGGGCCAGCGGCCACTCGGGGAAGGTGTTGGTCGAGAAGCGCTGGTGCACCAGGCCCAGGGCCGAGACGCAGCGCTTGTCCTGCAGGTCCATGAAGTAGGTGCCGACCTGGTCGGCCAGCAGCAGCCCCTTGTAGACCACGGTGCGGCTCGACATGCTGGGTACGTAGTACTCCTTGCTGTGCTTGAGCTTCAGGCGCTGGATGTTGGCGCTGGCGGTCTTGCGGATGACGTAGAGCTTGCGTTCCAGCGCGTCCTGCACGATCACGTCGTTGCCGCGGCCGATGAACACCTGGCGCAGCAGGGGCTCCTTGGCGCGCACGGTGGGCGACATGGGCATGTCGCGGTTGACCGGCACGTCGCGCCAGCCGAGCAGCACCTGGCCTTCGGCCTTGATGGCGCGTTCCATTTCCTGCTCGCAGGCTTCGCGCGAGGCATGTTCCTTGGGCAGGAAGATCATGCCGACGCCGTACTCGCCCGGCGGGGGCAGCGTGACGCCCTGGCTGGCCATCTCTTCGCGGTACAGGTGGTCGGGCAGCTGGATCAGGATGCCCGCGCCGTCGCCCATGAGCTTGTCGGCGCCCACGGCGCCGCGGTGGTCGAGGTTTTCAAGGATCTTCAGGCCCTGCAGCACGATGGCATGGCTTTTCTCGCCCTTGATGTGGGCGACGAAGCCGACGCCGCAGGCATCGTGCTCGTCGGCACCGGAATACAGACCGTGTTCTTGGAGATGTTGAATCTCGGCAGCCGTCGTCATGGGCGCGCTCCTTCAGTTTTCGCAGGGAAAGGGAGCATATTGCGATGCACAAAGAATGCCAAATACTTTAATTGGGGTCAGATTCTTATTAAATCTTGAGTTTTCTTGTCAGAATTTAAATGGGGACACATCAAAACAAGGAGCGAAAACTCTAGCCCCGGCGCCGGTTTAGGCGCTATTTGGTCTCAGGATCGAGGGGTCGACGGTGGCCGTCCGGCCTTGGCCTTGACCACGCGCCGCTCGGTCGATTTCTGCAGCGTGTCCAGAAAATCCTCGTCGCCCGCCGCCCAGCCGCGCAAGGTGGCCTCGGTCAGGGCCGCCTGCTCGGCCGCCCGCACCCCGCTGCGCACCAACTCGACATAGGCCGCTTCCCGCGCGAACGGCGTGTTGCCGAGTTCCCAGTACAGCGGATGCGGCGTGAGAAGCCGGTCGTGCCGCAGCCCGGCGTAGTGGCCATGGCTGGACCAGGGGAAGTCGCGCGCATCGGCGGCCATGCCCGCGCGCACCGGGTTGAGGTCGATGTAGGCCATGCAGGTGAGCAGGTAGCGGTCGGTCTGGATCAGCGTCGACCGGTAGCGGCCTTCCCACAGCGTGCCGCTGCGGCCGTGGCGGTCGTTGAAGTAGCGCACGTAGCTGCGTCCCACCGACTGCATGAGCTGCGGCAGGCCGGCGGTGCTGTCGGGCGTGGCCAGCAAATGGAAATGGTTGTCCATCAGCACGTAGGCATGCAGCGCGACGCCGAAGCGCGCGGCGTTCTCCGCCAGCAGGGCGAGCAGCTTCTCGTGGTCGGCGCGGTCCACGAAGATCGGCTGGCGGTTGTTGCCGCGCTGGATCACGTGGTGCGGCATGCCGGCCAGCGTGAGGCGGGGAAGGCGTGCCATGGCGTTGGCGTGGGTGGACCGGCCTGCGGGGCTGCGCCGGCGCTCAGGCCAGGCGAAAGCGCGTGTCGCCCAGCGTGTCGAGCCCGAACTGCGCCAGCAGCTCGCGCAGCCGCGTGGCCGCGCTGGCCTTGCGCTGGCCCGTGTAGCGCGCCAGGATCAGTTCGTTCTTCATGCTGTGCTCCCAGCCGACCAGCTCGGTGACCGTGACGCTGTAGCCATTGGCTTCGAGGTACAGGCAACGCAGCACGTTGGTCAGCTGGCTGCCGATTTCGCGCGTGTGCAGCGGATGGCGCCACAGCTCGGCCAGCGGCGTGCGCGACAAGGCAAGCGCCTTCGTTTCGCGCAAGCAGGCCGCCACTTCGGCCTGGCAGCAGGGCACCAGCACCATGCAGCGGGCCTTCTTCGCGAGGCCGAAGGCAATGGCGTCGTCGGTGGCGGTGTCGCAGGCGTGCAGCGCGGTGACCACGTCGATCTGCGCCGGCAGCTCGCCCGCCTGCGCCGACTCGGCCACCGTCAGGTTGAGGAAGGACATGCGCTCGAAGCCCAGGCGCTGCGCCAATGCGCGCGAGCGCTCGACCAGCTCGCTGCGCGTCTCGATGCCGTAGACATGCCCCCCGCCCTGCCGCGCGCGGAAGAACAGGTCGTAGATGATGAAACCCAGGTACGACTTTCCCGCGCCGTGGTCGGCCAGCGTGGCGCCCGCGCCCTCTTGCGGCAGTTCGCGCAGCAACTGCTCGATGAACTGGAACAGGTGGTAGACCTGCTTGAGCTTGCGCCGCGAGTCCTGGTTGAGCCGGCCCTCGCGCGTGAGGATGTGCAGCTCCTTGAGCAATTCGACGGACTGGCCCGGCTTGAGCACTTCGGCCAGTTCCGCGTCGGCCTTGGCGGCCTTGTTCGTCCGGGGTGCTTGCGCTGCGAGTTTGGTGTTCATGCCTTGGCACTCCCGGGGCCGACGTCCAGCGCCGCCCAGCCTTGCGGGCCCAGCGCTTGCAGGGTGTCGATGTTGCGTTCGAAGATCGCGTCCGCGTCGGGGAAGGCTTCGACCGCACGGTCCACGCTGTCTTCGCGCAGCAGGTGCAGCGTGGGGTACGGCGCGCGGTTAGTGGCGTTGCCGATGTCGTCGGCTTCGGTGCCGGCGAACTGGAACTGCGGATGAAAGCTCGCCAGCTGGAACACGCCGTCGTAGCCGGCACGCGCCAGCTGGCGTTCGGCACGCGCCGTGAAATCGTTGAAGTCCAGGAAGTCGGCCAAGGTGTTCGGTGCTATCAAAAGGGTGGTGTCGCGCTGGGCGGCGTCGAGTGCCGCGAGGTCTTGGGCTTCGGACAGGAGCGCGTCCATCAGGTCGGCCTGCTCGGCGCTCTCGTATACGGCGTAGTGGATCTGCCCCTTCACGTGAACGGCTTTCGCGAACGGGCACAGGTTCAGCCCGATCACCGCGCGCTCGAGCCAGCGCCGCATGTCGGCTTCGGCCTGAAGAACGTCGATTGTCGCCGGGCCGCTCATGCCATCTCCGCCGCAGGGCGAATCCGCCCCAGGCGCCGCGCGAGCGCCATGCCGGCCAGCGAGCAGGCCAGCGTGGCCGTCCACGTCCAGTGCCAGCCGCCGACGCGGTGCGCCACCCATGCCACCGCCGGCGGCGCCAGGAACTGGCCGAGCGAGGACGCCTGCTGCATGAGGCCGATCGTCGTCGAAACGGTGGAGGGCCCCGGCGCCAGCCGCACGCCGAGAAAGAACAGCGTGGCCGGCACCATGCCGCCGCCCAGCGAGAACGCGCAGACGGCGATGTAGCGCAGCACCGGCGGCAGGCTCAGCGCGTCGGTGCCCTGCCCCAGTTGCGCGAAGGCCGCCACGCCGCCCAGCGCCATCGTCAGGAAACCGAGCTGCAGCAGCCGCTGCGGTGCCACGCCGCGTTGCAGCCAGCGGCCGCCGGCGATGTTGCCGACGATGTTCATGGCGGCGGCCAGCGCGGTCAGCACCGCGTTCCAGGCGGCGGGCACGCCGGCGCCCGCATAGATGGCGGGCAGGAAGCCGATCACCGCCATCCACTGGGCCGAGTACACGGCAAAGGTCAGGCCGACCAGCCAGGGCGCGCGGGCGCCGCCCGTGGCGTGCAGGCGCGACTTCCAGCCGATCGACGCGTTGCCGGGGGCCACCGGCCTCAGCCGGTCGGCCGGCACCGCCAGCCACACCCACAGCGCGGCCAACGCCGAGACCAGCGACAGCGCCCACCACCAGTCGGCCCAGCCGCCCCACGCGATCAGGGCCGGCCCGAGCAGCAGCGCGAGCGCCACGCCCAGCGGCATGTAGGCGCCCCACAGGCCCAGCGCGGCCTTGTCGGCGCCCGGCGGGGTGAGCGCGCGGATGAGTCCGGGCCCCGGCATCACGGCCAGCAGAAAACCAATGCCCTCGACCGCCCGCAGCGCCAGCAACCACGCCACGGCGTGCGTGCCGCCCAGCGCGCCGACGCCGACCCCGCCGCCCAGCAGGCTGGCCACCGTCAGCACGCCCAGCCCAGCGAGCATGCTGCGGCGCAGGCCGATGGTGTCGGCCGCCAGGCCTGCGGCCAGGCCGAGCGTCATGCTCGCCACCTGCACGAGCGACAGCAGGAATCCGGCCTCCACCAGGCCGATGCCCAGCGACGCCTGCAGCGCGGGCACGGCCGGCGGCAGCTTGCCCAGGTGCAAAGCGCCGCTGACGCCGCCCAGGAGCACGGCAAAGGCGGCGACCGGCACGCGCGGTCGCACGGACGCAGGCGCGGCAGGGCTCACGCGATCCCCCGGCGGCCCGTGAGCCGTTCGTGCTCGCGCATGGCGAACCGGTCGGTCATGCCGGCGATGTAGTCGGCCACCGCGCGGTGCCGGTCGTCGCGCTCGGCGTAGCCGTCGGGCATTTCGGCGCTGCGCGCAAGGTAGGCGTCGAACAGCTCCCGCACCACGGCCTGCGCCTGGTCGGTGGTCTGCGTGACCTGCGGATGGCGGTAGAGGTTGCGAAAGAGAAAGCGCTTCAGGTCTTCCGATTCCGCCCGCATGGCCTCGGTGAATGCAACGATGGGTGCTGCCTGGCGCACCGCATCGGCATCGGCCGGTCCGAGCGCCTCGAGCGCAGCGCGGGTTGCGTCGATCACGTCGTAGACCTGCGCGCTCAGCATGCGACGGATGGTCTCGTAGAGCACGCGGCGGCCCTTCAATTGCGGGTGCTCGGCGAGCGCCTCGCGGCGGTAGCGCTCGAACAGCGCCACGTCGGACAGCTGCTCGACGCTGATGAGGCCCGAGCGCACGCCATCGTCGATGTCGTGGGCGTTGTAGGCGATGGCATCGGCCAGGTTGCACAGCTGGGCTTCGAGGCCCGGCTGCGTGCGGTCCAGAAAGCGCCGGGCCACGCCGTGAGGCTCCACGGCTTCGAGCTTCTCGGCGTTCGCGCGCGAGCAATGCTTGAGGATGCCCTCGCGGGTCTCGAAGCTGAGGTTCAGGCCGTCGTACTGCGGGTAGCGGTGCTCCAGCGCATCGACCACGCGCAGGCTCTGCAGGTTGTGCTCGAAGCCGCCGTGACCGGCCATGCAGGCATTGAGCGCATCCTGCCCCGCGTGTCCGAACGGCGTGTGGCCCAGGTCGTGCGCCAGCGCGATCGCCTCGACCAGGTCTTCGTTGATGTGCAGGGCGCGCGCAATGGAACGGCCCAGTTGGGCGACTTCCAGCGAATGCGTGAGCCGGGTGCGAAACAGGTCGCCTTCGTGGTTCAGGAAGACCTGCGTCTTGTAGACCAGCCGGCGGAAGGCCGTCGAATGCACGATGCGGTCGCGGTCGCGCTGGAAGGCGTCGCGCGTGGGCGCGGGCGGCTCGGCATGCCGACGGCCGCGCGACTGCGCGGGATGGCAGGCATAGGCCGCGAGACTCATCCCTCGCAGCACTGCGCGAGCACTTCGCGCACCAGCGCATCCGGCGCGCTGCGGACCACGGCGGAGCCGGGCTTGTCGATTACCACGAAGCGGATTTCGCCGGCCTCGGACTTCTTGTCGACGCGCATCAGCTGCAGGTAGCGCTCGGCCCCCAGCGCCGGGCCGACGGTCGGCAGGCCGGCACGCTGGATCAGGCGCGTGAGCCGCTCGACGAAGGCCGCGTCCACGCCGCCGAGGCGCTGCGACAGGTGCGCTGCCATGACCATGCCGCAGCCGACGCCCTCGCCGTGCAGCCATTCGCCGTAGCCCAGGCCCGACTCGATCGCATGGCCGAAGGTGTGGCCGAAATTGAGAATGGCGCGCAGGCCGGTCTCGCGCTCGTCCTGGCCGACCACCAGCGCCTTGATCTCGCAGCTGCGCTTGACGGCGTAGGCCAGCGCGGCGGGGTCGCGCGCCACCAGCGCGTCGATGTTCGCCTCGATCCAGTCGAAGAAGGCCATGTCGTGGATCGGGCCGTACTTGATGACCTCGGCCAGTCCGGCGCTCAGTTCGCGCGGCGGCAGGGTCTGCAGCGTGCCCAGGTCGCACACCACGAGCTGCGGCTGGTAGAACGCGCCGATCATGTTCTTGCCCAGCGGGTGATTGATGGCCGTCTTGCCGCCCACCGAAGAGTCGACCTGCGCCAGGAGCGTGGTCGGCACCTGGATGAAGGGCACGCCGCGCATGTAGCTGGCAGCGGCGAAGCCGGTCATGTCGCCCACCACGCCACCGCCGAGCGCGAACATCACCGTCTTGCGGTCGCTGCCGTGGCCCAGCAGGGCGTCGAAGATCAGGTTCAGCGTCTGCAGGTTCTTGTGCACTTCGCCGTCGGGCAGCTCGAGCAAGTGAACCGTGCGGAAACGCCCCGCGAGGGCGGCTTGCAGTGCCTTCGCGTAGAGCGGCGCCACCGTGGTGTTGCTGACGATCAGGGCGGAAGCGGCTGCAGGCGCGACGGCGAAGCTCTCGGGGTCGTCCAGCAGACCGGCACCGATCAGGATGGGATAGCTGCGGTCGCCGAGCTGGATGTCGACGCGTTCTGGCGGAGCGGAAAGTACGGACAGGGACATGGCGGCGAGTTTAGGCGCTGCGGCCAGGGCCGGCTCAGGCGGCGGGCTCTTCCGGATGGGCCCCAGGCTCGACGATGCCGGCCAGTTCGAGCTGCATGACGATGATGTTCACCAGCATGGCGATGGACGGACGGCCTGTGTCGACCACGTCGTGCGCGGTTTCCCGGTAGAACGGGTCGCGCGCGTCATGCAGCTCCCGCAGGCGGCCCAGCGGATCGGCCACCTGCAGCAAGGGACGCTTGACGTCGTGACGCAGGCGCCGGAACAGGTCCTCGGGGGAGGAGCGCAGGTAGATCACGTGGAAGTGATCGCGCAACTGGTTGCGGTTGGCATCGCGCAGCACTGCCCCGCCGCCGGTGGCCAGCACGCCCTGGGCGTTGGCCGCCAGGTCGGCGATGACGTTTTGCTCAAGGTCGCGGAAGGCAACCTCGCCTTCACGATCGAAAAAATCACGGATCGAACAGCCGATGCGCTGCTCGATCACGTGATCGGTGTCGATGAAAGGAAGGTCCAGCCGCATCCCCAGGCGCCGGCCCACTGCGGATTTTCCGGCGCCGGGCAACCCGACGAGTGCGACCGCCACGCGGTGGCTGCTACGCCCGCGCGTCAGCGCGCGGCGTTGCGGTCGGTAATCATCTTCGGAGTGATAAAGACGAGCATTTCGGTCTTGTTTGCAACGCGTTCGCGCTTGCGGAACAGTGCCCCCAGGTAGGGCACTTCACCCAGCACCGGCACGCGCGATTCGTCATTGGTTTCGGTTAGTTCGAAGATACCACCGATGACGACCGTGCCGCCGTTCTCGACCAGCACCTCGGTTTGCACGTGCTTGGTGTTGATGGCGGGACCTGCCGACGTGTTCACGCCGCGCGCGTCCTTGCTCACGTCCAGCGTCAGGATGATGTTGCCCTCAGGCGTGATCTGCGGCGTCACCTCGAGCTTCAGCACGGCCTTGCGGAACGAGATGGAGGTTGCCCCGCTGGACGTCGCCTGCTGGTAGGGAATTTCCTCGCCCTGCTCGATCAGCGCCTTGGTCTGGTCGGCGGTGATCACGCGGGGGCTGGAGACCAGCTTGCCCTTGCCATCGGCCTCGAGCGCCGAGATTTCGAGGTTCAGCATGCGCGAGAAGCTCGAATTGAAGAGCGAGATCGCGAAGGCGCCTGCCGAGTTGCCTGTACCGCCTGCATCGCCTGCTGGCAAGTTGATGAAGTTGGAATTGGTGAACGCGGTGCCCGTGGTACCTGTACTGGGTACTCCACCGACGGTGGCGAAGGCACGGTTGCCCGCCGACGACGCAAAGCGCTCGCCGGAGATGCCGCCACCGAGTCTCACGCCCAGCGACTTGCCGAAGGTGTCTGACGCCTCGACGATGCGCGCCTCGATCAACACCTGGCGAACCGGGATGTCGAGCTTCTGGATCAAGTCGGAAACCTGAGCAAGACGCGACGGAATGTCGGACACGAACAGCTGGTTCGTACGCGATTCGGCGATCACGCTGCCACGAGGGCTCAGGATGCGGCTCGTGTTGCCACCACCGCCACCGCCACCGCCACCCGCCGAGGCGCCCGACCCGGTCAAGCCTTGCGCGATCACCAGGGCCTTGGTGTAGTTCAGCTGGAACGACTGCGTGCGCAGCGGCTCCAGATTCTCGATGGCTGCCTTGGCCTCGAACTCGAGCTTTTCCTTGGCGTTGAGTTCGTCCTTCGGTGCGATCCATAGCACGCTGCCGTTCTTGCGCATGCCCAGGTTCTTGGCCTGCATGATGATGTCGAGCGCCTGGTCCCACGGCACATCCTTCAACCGCAGCGTCAGCGCGCCGGTGACCGAGTCCGACGTCACGATGTTGAAGTTCGTGAAGTCGGCGATCACCTGCAGCAGCGAGCGGATCTCGATGTTCTGGAAGTTGAGCGACAGCTTCTCGCCGTTGTAGCCCACGCCTTGCGTCAGCTTCGTCGGGTCGACCTTGCGAGCGCGCATCTCGACCACGAACTGGTTCTCGCTCTGGTACGCGCTGTGCTCCCACTCGCCCTTGCCCTCGATCGTCATGCGGACGCGGTCGCCCGATTGTTGCGAGGTGATCAGCTGGACCGGGGTGCCGAAATCGGACACATCGAGACGGCGACGCAGGCCTTCAGGCAGCGTCGACTTGGTGAATTCCACGACGAGGTTCTTGCCTTGCTGCTTCACATCGACGCCGACTTGGTTGTTCGCAAGATCGACGATCACGCGGCCGGTGCTGTCCTTGCCAAGGCGAAAGTCCACATCGCGCAACGGCAAAGTGTCGCGGTTGCGATTTTCTGCGAACGTGGTCGCATTGGATGCGGCCAGCGCGGTGCCCGCCGCCGGTTCGAGAATGACCAGCAGCGACTTGCCCTGGATCTCGGTCTTGTAGGCCGTGGCTTGCTTCAGGTTCAACACCACGCGGCTACGGTCGCCCGCCTGAACCACATTCACCGAACGCAGGTTGCCCTGGTTCACTTCGATGGCGGAGCGGCCGATCGCATTCGTGACACCGGGGAAATCAAGCGCGATACGCGCAGGCGTCTGGACGGCAAACCCCGCGGGCGCGGCCGCAAGCGGCTGTGCGAGATCGATGCGGATCACTTCCGCACCCGATTGGGTCGAACTGGTCACTGCCTCGATGGCGTTTTGTGCATGGGCCACGGCCAATGCGCCGAAGGCCAGCAGACCCAGGCCGGCAGCGCGCAGCCATCGAGCCATCTTTGATTTTTCTTGGTTCATTTCGCTCTCTCTTGCAGCTGCAGCGTCGCAACGCGTTCGATCCATTCACCGGCGGCGTCCTGTACGATCTCGCGCAAGCCGACTTCGGTCTCATTGATGAGGGTGATACGCCCGTAGTTGAGTCCCAGGTATTCGCCAACGCGCACCTTGTACAGCAGCTTGTCCACACGGATCAGCGCCACAGGCTGCTTGTTGCGATCCATGCTCCCGACCATCGTCATCGAGTCGAGCGGAAAGGCTTCCAATGGCTCCTTGCGGCGCGCCAGTTCGGGCGCGATCAGCTCTGAGGTGCTCGGCTGATTCGAATCGCGGCGCAGCGCCTGAGTGAGCTTCAGGATGTTGAACGGCTCGAAGGACGAGGCCTCGGTGTACACCTGCGGCGTGAATTTCTTGGGCGCCGTGATCGGCGCCACCGAAGGCTTGACCTGCGCACGCTGTTCGGCCATCCAGCGCTGCGTCTCACCCTGGTCTGACTCGCACGCGCTCAGCGCGGCGCCGGCCAGCGCCACGCAGAGAATCTTGGCGGCAACCTTCACTTCTTTTTCTCCTTCGCCACGGCGGCGCGCTTCTGTGCCGCCCGCTCGTCGTCGTCAAGGTAGCGGAAGGTGCGTGCGGTGGTGTCCATCGTCAGCATGTCCTTGTCCTTCTGCGGCGTGACGGTGATGTTGTTCAGCGTCACGATGCGCGACAGGGCCGCCACGTCGGCCACGAAGGCGCCCATGTCGTGATAGCGCCCGGTAACGCGCACGGCAATCGGCAGCTCGGCGTAGTAGTCCTTGACCGACACCTGGCCCGGACGAAACAACTCGAACTGCAGGCTGCGGCCGAGGCCCGCTTGGTTGATGTCCGACAGCAGCGCGTCCATTTCCGCCTTGCTGGGCAGTTGCTTCTCGAGCAGGGTCACGTACTGCTGCACCTGCTCGCGCTGCTTCTTCAGCAGTTCGAGGTTGGCGGCTTGCGCCACCTTCTTCGAGTAGTCGGCCTTGAGCGTGACTTCCTTGGCGCGCTCGCTTTCCAGTTCGTCATTCGAATTGGTCAGCCAGACAAACCACAGGGCGACCAGCACCAGTGCCGTCACAGCCACGCACAGCGCATAGCGGGGCACCGTTGGCCACATCGACGGATCGTTCGGATTGAGTCCGCGGAACTGGTCGCCGAAACGGCGCAGCGCCGCGGCGAGATCTACTTTCTGGGAGGGGCGATTGCTTGCCATGATCGATTACCCCTTGGACTGCGCGGTTGCAGCCAATGCCTTGTCGGCAGCAGCCTTCTGCGCGTCGGTGGGTCGCTTCAGACCGATGCGCATGGTGAAGTTGGCCACGCGACGCTGGTCGCGCTGGGTCAGGTTGACGTTGGCCGAGGTGATTTCGACCAGCTCCGGCTTCACCAGCCAGGGACTGTTGTTGCCCAGGTTGCGCAGCAGTTCCGAGACTCGCTCGTTCGACTGCGCCATGCCTTGCAGCGTGATGGTCTGGTTGTCCTGCTTCATGCTCGTCAGGTAGACACCGTCGGGCAATTGCCGCACCAGTTCATTGAGCAGGTGAACCGGCAGGTTGCGGTCGCCTTGCAGGTCTTCGACCGCCAGTTGGCGCGCGCGCAGGGCTGCGATTTCTTCCTGCAGCGTCGAAATTTCCTTGATCTCGACCTCGAGCTTCTTGATTTCGGCCTGGAGAAAGCTGTTCTTCGATTGCTGCCCGGAAATTTGCGCCTCGAACCAAAGGTAACCCAGCCCGGCGATCAGCAGGCCGAGCACGGCCGAGGCGCCCAGGGTCCCGTAGAACGCCTCGCGGCGCTTCTTGCGCGCGGCTTCGCGGTGCGGAAGCAGGTTGATGAGGATCACTGCAGGAACCTCCGCATGGCCAGACCGCAGGAGGTCAGATAGGAAGGCGCCTCGCGCCGGACCTTCTTTTCGCGAATGTTCGAACTGAAGTCCATGCCGTCGAAGGGATTGAGCAGCGAGCAGGCGAACGAGGTCTGCCGGGTCACGGCATTGGTCAAGCCCGGCAACGATGCCGAGCCGCCTGCGAGCAACACGTAGTCCACGCGGTTGTGCGGCGTGCTGGTGAAGAAGAACTGGAGCGCACGCGCGATTTCCTGCGCAATGCTTTCCACGAAGGGCTTGAGCACGCCGGAACCGTAGTCGTCCGGCAGGTCGCCGCTGCGCTTCTTGGCCTCGGCCTCTTCGGCGGAAAAACCGTACTGGCGCACGATGAGCTGCGTCAGTTGCGCGCCACCGAAGGCTTGGTCGCGGTCGTACAGCACTTCCTGGTTGCGCAGCACCTGCATGCTGGTGGTGAAAGCACCCACTTCGAACAGCGCCACGATGGCGTCGGTCCCCTTGCCGGGGAGTTGTTCGATCAGGCGGGCCGTCGCCAGGCGCGATGCATAGGACTCGACGTCGAGGATCATCGCCTTCAAGCCGGCAGCTTCCGCCAAGCCTTCGCGGTCCTGGACCTTTTCCTTGCGGGAAGCGGCTATCAGCACCTCCACATCGCCGGGCGAACTGCTGCTCGGGCCCGTGACGCAGAAGTCGAGGCTGACTTCGTCCAGCGAGAAAGGGATGTACTGGTTGGCCTCGGACTCGACCTGAATCTCGAGTTCCTGTTCGCTCATGCCGCCTGGAAGAATGATCTTCTTGGTGATCACCGCCGAGGGCGGCAGCGCGAGCGCGACATTGCGGGTGCGCGTACCGCTTTTGCGAACCACACGGCGGACAGCTTCCGCGACTTCGTCGAACTTCTCGACGTTGCCGTCCGTGATCCAGCCACGCTCCAGGGGTTCGATGGCACAGCGTTCCAGAACCAGCTTGCCGCTGGCCTCACGGCCGAGCTCTACCAGCTTGACACTGGACGAACTGACATCCAGCCCAAGCAAGGGAGCATTCTGACGACGAAACAATGATCCAAGAGCAGCCAAGGTAGGTCCCTCTATCCCCTGTATTTGTAACCAATAGAAAAACTTGCGTTCGGTTGCATGCTAGCAGCAGGCGTAGCACCTACCAAGCAACGCCGCGGAGCAAAACCCATAATCGTTGTCAAAACCTGACGGCAAATGCGCATTTTGTAACTTTTGAATTAGGCCGATGCAAGGTCGGCAAAGAACAGATGGTGGGAAGGAGGCGGCTTTTTATAATGTTCGGTGACTCTCCGGCCCCTCATGCAAGAAACATCCAGCCCCAAATGGCCAGCCAAGACCCCTCCCCCTCGACGCCCGACCTGGCTGAAATGGCTTTTGCGCCTTTTCTTCTGGGGATTCGGCATTGCTGCAGCCGGCGTGCTGTCGGTGCTGTGCGTGGTGGCGGTGGCCCTGGCGGTCGCGTATCCAAACCTGCCGGACATCTCCGAGCTCTCCGACTACCGGCCCAAGCTGCCGTTGCGGGTGTTCTCGTCCGAGGGCGTTCTGATCGGCGAGTTCGGCGAGGAGCGCCGCAACCTCACGCCGATCTCGGCGATTCCCAAGGTGGTCAAGGACGCAGTGCTCGCCGCGGAAGACTCGCGCTTCTACGACCACGGCGGCGTGGACTACAAGGGCATGGTCCGCGCGGGCCTGGCGAACCTGAACCGCGTGAAGAGCCAGGGCGCCTCGACCATCACGATGCAGGTGGCGCGCAACGTCTACCTCAGTTCTGAAAAGACGCTGACCCGCAAGATCTACGAAGTGCTGCTGACCTTCAAGCTGGAGCACCTGCTCAGCAAGGACCAGATCTTCGAGATCTACCTGAACCAGATCTATCTGGGCAACCGGGCCTACGGTTTTGCCGCCGCCTCGGAGGCCTATTTCGGCAAGCCGCTGCAGGATCTCACGATCGCGCAGGCCGCGATGCTCGCGGGACTGCCGAAGGCGCCCGGCGCGAACAACCCGGTGAACAACCCCCAGCGCGCGCGCGGTCGCCAGTTCTATGTGATCGACCGCATGCAGGAAGCCGGCTTCATCACTGCCGAGCAGGCGGGCGAAGCGAAGAAGGAGGAACTGCACCTGCGCGACGCCGCCGACCCGAACCGGCTGCACGCCGAGTACGTGGCCGAAACCGTGCGTCAACTCATGTACACGCAGTACGGCGACAGCACCTACACGCGCGGCCTGAAGGTCTACACCTCGCTGGTGGCGGCCGACCAGGCTGCAGCCTACAAGGCACTGCGCAAGGGCATCATGGACTACGAGCGCCGCCAGATCTATCGCGGCCCCGAGAAGTTCGTCGACCTGCCCGCCGACGCCAAGGAAGTCGACGAAGCGGTGGACGATGCGTTGAGCGACCACCCCGACAACGGTGACGTGATGGCTGCCGTGGTGCTCAAGGCCACGGCCAAGCAGATCGACGCCGTGCGCGCCAACGGCGACGCTGTGCAGATCACGGGCGAAGGCCTCAAGCCCGCGCAGTCCGGCCTGTCCGACAAGGCCCCGCCCAACATCAAGATCCGTCGCGGCGCGGTGATCCGCGTGGTCAAGACGCCCAAGAACACCTGGGAAATCACGCAGTTGCCCGAGGTCGAGGGCGCATTCGTCGCGATGGACCCGCGCGACGGCGCCATCAAGGCGCTGGTCGGCGGCTTCGACTTCGGCAAGAACAAGTTCAACCACGTGACGCAGGCCTGGCGCCAGCCGGGGTCGAGCTTCAAGCCCTTCATCTACTCCGCAGCGCTCGAAAAGGGCTTCACGCCCGCCACCGTCATCAACGACGGCCCGCTCTTCTTCGATGCCGCCACCACCGGCGGCCAGCCCTGGGAACCGAAGAACTACGGCGGCGGCTACGACGGCCCGATGTCGATGCGCACCGCGCTGATGAAGTCGAAGAACCTCGTGTCGATCCGCATCCTGCAGTCCATCGGCACGCGCTATGCGCAGGACTGGATCACCAACTTCGGCTTCGACAAGGACAAGCACCCGGCTTACCTGCCGATGGCGCTCGGTGCGGGCGCGGTCACGCCGATGCAGATGGCCGTGGGCTACTCGGTGTTCGCCAACGGCGGCTACCGCGTCAATCCTTACCTCGTGACCCGCATCACCGACCACAAGGACAAGCTGCTGGTCGACAAGCAGCCGACGCTGCTCAACGAGGCGGCGCGTGCCATTCCGCAGCGCAACGCCTTCATCATGGACACGCTGCTGAACTCCGTGGCCCGTGCCGGCACCGCCGCCAAGGCCCAGGCCATGCTCAAGCGCCCCGACCTGTACGGCAAGACCGGCACCACCAACGACTCGCTCGATGCGTGGTTCGCTGGCTTCCAGCCGACCATGACGGCCATCTCGTGGATCGGCTACGACACGCCGCGCAACCTGGGCGACCGCGAAACCGGCGGCGGCCTGAGCCTGCCGATCTGGATCAACTACATGGAAACCGCCATCAAGGGAGTGCCTGTGACCGAGCTGTCGGCCAACCCGCCGTCAGGCATCGTGAGCGTCGGCGGCGAGTGGTACTACGACGACTACGCACCGGGCCGCGGCGTGGCCAGCCTGGGCGTGGAATCCTCTGCCCCTGTGGCGCCGGTAGAAAGCCTCACGGGCGCGCCGGTGAGCCCGCAGCCTCCGCCCGAGGAGCGCAACCGCATCCTCGACCTGTTCAGGAACTGAGGAAGATGAATCAGGCAGCCGCGAACGTCAGCGGCTGCCCGGCTTGCAGAGTCGCTTCGCGCGACAGGTTGCCGAAGAACTCCTCGCCGGTCTTGGTGTCGACCCAGGCCTTGCCGTCATGGCGATAGTGGTAGCCGCCCGAACGCGCGGCCAGCCAGATTTCCTGCAGGGGTTTCTGCAGGTTCACGATCAACTGGCTGCCGTTCTGGAATGAAATCGTGATCATCCCGCCGACCCGCTGGTTGTCGAGGTCGACGTCGCTCGCGTCGTTGATGCTGTCGCAACCGCGCTCGATGGCGGAGAGCGCAGCTTCGGCGCGGTCCATGTACTCAATGTCGGTCATTACAATTTCGCTATGTTGAATGTTCGCCAAATTCTAGTGAGCACCCGCCCCCGCGCTGCGCTCATGGTCTGCCTCGTCGCAGCCGCCACCGGACTGGTCGCCTGCGGACAGCGCGGTGCGCTGTACCTGCCGACCGATCCCGCGGCCGCCCAGCGGGCCACCTTGCCGCAGCTCATGACGCCCGAGAGCCTGAGGTCGTCGTCCTCGAGCGAGGCGGCGCCCGCGCCGGCTGCAGCCGCCAGTGCACCGGCCGCCGGTGCCAGCGCGCCGGCCGGCAGCAGCAGCAACACGGGGACCCGGAAATGACCGGCACCGTCACGTCTGCCGCCCTCCCTGGCCACCCGCACATCGCCCAGCGCGACGGCGCGCTGCACATCGAGGGTCTCGCGCTCGACGCACTGGCCCGCGAGCACGGCACCCCTCTTTTCGTCTACTCCAAGCAATGGATGCTGGACGCCCTGGCGGCCTACCAGCGCGGCTTCGAAGGCCGAGACGCCCTGATCTGCTACGCGATGAAGGCCAACTCGTCGCTCGGCGTGCTGCGCGTGTTCGCGCAGGCCGGCTGCGGCTTCGACATCGTGTCGGGCGGCGAACTGTCGCGCGTGCTGGCCGTCGGCGCCGATCCGAAGAAGATCATCTTCTCCGGCGTCGGCAAGACCCGCGCGGAAATGCGCCAGGCCCTCGCGGCCGGCATCGCCTGCTTCAACGTCGAGAGCGAAGCCGAGCTCGACGTGCTCAACGAAGTGGCGCTGGCTGAAGGCCGCCGCGCGCCCATCAGCATTCGCATCAACCCGAACGTCGATCCGAAGACGCACCCGTACATCTCCACCGGCCTGAAGGGCAACAAGTTCGGTATTGCGCACGACCGCGCAGTCGAGGCGTACCGCCACGCCGCGAGGCTGCCCGGCCTTGAAGTGGTCGGCATCGACTGCCACATCGGCTCGCAGATCACCGAAGCCTCGCCCTATCTCGACACCTGCGACCGGATGCTGGACCTGGTCGAGGCCATCGAAGCGGCTGGTGTGCAGATCCATCACCTGGACTTCGGCGGCGGCCTGGGCATCGACTACAACGGCGAAGTGCCGCCCAAGGCCGACGACCTCTGGCTGCAGCTGCTCGCCAAGCTCGACGCGCGCGGCTTCGGCGAGCGCAAGCTCGTCATCGAGCCCGGCCGCTCGCTGGTCGGCAACGCCGGCGTGTGCGTGACCGAGGTGCTGTACACCAAGCCGGGCGAAGACAAGAACTTCTGCATCGTCGATGCGGCCATGAACGACCTGCCGCGCCCCGCGATGTACCAGGCCTTCCAGCGCATCGTGCCGCTGCGCACGCGCGCCGGCGATGCGCCGACCTACGATGTGGTCGGCCCGGTCTGCGAAAGCGGCGACTGGATCGGCCGCGACCGCGCGCTCAACGTGGTGGCCGGCGACATGCTGGCCGTGCTGTCGGCGGGCGCGTACTGCATGAGCATGTCCAGCAACTACAACACGCGCGGCCGTGCCGCCGAGGTGCTGGTGAGCGGCGCCACCGCCACGCTGATCCGCCGTCGCGAGACGATGGAAGACCAGCTGCGTGCGGAAATCGACGGCTGAGCGCCGTCAGCCGGTGCGCAGCGGCTTCTCGCTGCTGCGCGCCACGCCGGCCGCAGACTGCCTGGCCTTGCTGCGCTTGCTCGCGAAATTCCACACGCGCCAGGCCAGCAGCACCCCGATGATCCCGGCGTAGATGAACACTTCGGCGAAGTTGTTCTTGCCCGCGCGCATCCAGAAGAAGTGCAACAGGCCGAGCCCGGCGATCACGTAGACGAGCTTGTGCAGCATCTGCCAGCGCTTGGCGCCCATCGCCTTGATCGCGCGATTGAACGACGTGGCGGCCAGCGGCGTCAGCAGCAGGAAGGCCGAAAAGCCCACCAGGATGAACGGCCGCTTCGCGATGTCCTTGGCGATGTCACCCCACTCGAAACCCATGTCGAACCAGCTGTAGCACAGCAGGTGCAGCACCACGTAGAAGTACGCGAACAGGCCCAGCATGCGACGGTAGCGCGCGAGCGCGTTCCATTTGCTCATCACGCGCAGCGGCGTCACCGCCAGCACGATGCAGATGAAGCGCAGCGTCCAGTCGCCGGTGGCGCGAATCAGGAACTCGGCCGGGTTGGCGCCGAGCCCGTCGGTGAATGCGCCGTAGGCCAGCCGTGCGAACGGCAGCAGGCACAGCAGGAAGATGACCGGCTTGGTCGCCGGATGCATGAGCAGCTTGTTCATGGGAGCGGCGAGCGCGTGGCGCGCGGGTTCAGAAGTTCTTCTTCAGGTCCATGCCCGCATACAGCTGGCCGACCTGGGCTTCGTAGCCGTTGAACATCTCGGTCTTGCGCCGCTTGGCGAACAGGCCGCCGCCGTCGCCGATGCGCCGCTCGGTGGCCTGGCTCCAGCGCGGATGGTCCACGTTGGGGTTCACGTTCGAATAGAAGCCGTACTCGTTGGCCGCCGCCTTGTTCCATGCGGTGCTCGGCTCCTTCTCGACGAAGCGGATTTTCACGATCGACTTGGCCGACTTGAAGCCGTACTTCCATGGCACCACCAGGCGCACCGGCGCGCCGTTCTGGTTGGGCAGCACCTCGCCGTACATGCCGAAGGACAGCAGCGTGAGGGGGTGCATCGCCTCGTCCATGCGCAGGCCCTCGGTGTAGGGCCAGTCGAGCACGCGCGAGCCCACGAAGGGCATGGTCTTGGGGTCGGCCAGCGTCACGAACTCGACGAACTTGGCGTTGCCCTGCGGCTCGACCTTCTTGATGAGCTCGGCCAGCGAATAGCCGACCCACGGAATGACCATCGACCAGCCTTCGACGCAGCGCAGGCGGTAGATGCGTTCTTCCTGCGCGCTGAGCTTGAGCAGGTCTTCGATGCCGTACTTGCCCGGCTTTTTGACCAGCCCCTCGACCTCGACGGTCCAGGGCCGCGTCTTCAGCGTGCCGGCGTTCTTGGCCGGATCGGCCTTGTCGGTACCGAACTCGTAGTAGTTGTTGTAGGTCGACGCGTCCTTGTAGTCGGTGAGCTTGTCCATCGAGATGGCACCGGGCACCGCCGACTTGGCGCCCGGCAGCGGCGCGAGCTTGTTGGGACGCTCCGTCTGTGCCCAGGCTTCGCGCGACGCGAAAGCCGCCAGCGCCGCGCCTGCCGCACCGCCCGCCATGAGCTTGAGCAGGTCGCGCCGGCTTTCGTATTCGGCGCGCGGCGTGATTTCGCTCGACAGCGGGTGAATGAAGCCGTCGTTGCTGCTGGAGCGGCGGATCGGGCGGGAATGGAACGACATGACAGGCCTTTCGCGTGAATCGTGATGCTCAGGGTAGTTCGTGACTCCCCCTGCTTTGGTTACGCGCCATCGCGGCGCGCGGTTTCAATTCTTCGCGAAAGGCCGCGAGCCTGCGCCTACAGGGTGCCGTAGCTGTGCAGGCCGCTCAGGAACATGTTCACGCCCAGGAAGGCGAAGGTCGTGACCGCCAGGCCGCCCAGCGCCCACCAGGCCGCCACGGTGCCGCGCAGGCCTTTCACGAGCCGCATGTGCAGCCAGGCCGCGTAGTTGAGCCAGACGATCAGCGCCCAGGTTTCCTTCGGGTCCCAGCTCCAGTAGCCGCCCCAGGCATCGGCCGCCCACAGGGCGCCCAGCACGGTGGCGATGGTGAAGAAGGCGAAGCCGACGGTGATCGACTTGTACATGACGTCGTCCAGCACCTCGTTGGCCGGCAGGCGCGCCGCGATGCGCTTGCGCCCGAGCAGGATGCCCGCCGCGATCAGCGCCGAGATGCCCGCGTAGACCACCCAGTAGCTGCCACCGGCTTCCTGCACGCGCTGGCGGAACGCCACCGGCACGAAGCACAGCGCCACGCCCAGCAGCCAGATCGGCGTGAGCTTGTACCAGCGTTTTTCGTCGGCCTGCTCCTTGATGAGGTAGGCGAAGGCCACCATGGCCGCGAGCGAGAAGGTGCCGTAGCCGATGAAGTTGGCGGGCACGTGCAGCTTCATCCACCAGCTTTGCAACGCGGGCACCAGCGGCTGGATTTCATGCGCCTCGCGTACGATCGTGTACCAGAGCAAAAAGCCGACCGCGGCGCTCACCACCAGCATCACGAAGGCGCCCAGCGCGCGCGTGTTGTAGCGCTCTTCGAAGTACAGATAGAACGCGGCCGTCAGCCAGCAGAACAGCACGAACACCTCGTACAGGTTGCTCACCGGGATATGGCCGATGTCCGGGCCGAGCTGGTGGCTTTCGTACCAGCGCACCATGGTGCCGATCAGCGCCATCGTCACGGCGGCCCAGGCCAGGCGCGAGCCGATCGCGTCGAAGGTGTCGGCCTGCTTGCCGACGAAGAAGCCGAGCCAGTAGAACAGCGTGCTCATGAAGAACAGCACGCTCATCCAGAGAATGGCGGACTGGCTCGACAGGAAGTACTTGAGCCAGAACACCGTGTCGGCCCGGGCCAGGTCGCCCTGGTAGGAACTGATGGCCAGCAGCGAAGCGGCGGCCACCACGAGGGCCAGCACGCGCAACGGCCGCCAGAACCAGCCGATGGAGATCATCGCGATCAGTGCGGCGGCAAGGATCGGCTTCTCGTAGTAGTCCATCGATCCCGCGTAGCGCGTGAACGCGAACAGGCCGCCGGCCAGCACCAGCGCCGCGAACACCCAGTCGAACAGGTTGCGGCGCGAGAGCCAGCTTTCATTGAGCGTGAGGGTCGTGGTGTTCATGGTGTCGCCGTTTGTTCTTTGTCCAGTGCGAGCAGCTTGTGCTTGAGGTGCTCGAATTCGCGATCGCTGTCGATGGTCTTGCGATTGACCGAGAAGGCCATCGTGGCGGCGGTGCGTGTGTCTCCGGAGGCCGTGCCGTCGGGTGTGAGCCACACCCAGAGGCGGCGCTCGCGAACGTACAGCATGGCAAAAATTCCGATGATCAGCAACAGGCAGCCCAGATACACCACATTCTTGCCGGGCGCGCGCGCCACCTGGAACACGCTGGCTTGCACCTGGGTGAAGTCGGTCATCATCATCGCGACCGGGGCCGGGTAGAAGTGCGCGTCGCTGATGGCCAGCACGGCTTGCGTCAGGTAGGCCTGCGATTTCTCGTCGTTGGGCAACGCGGCCAGGCCGGCGCCTTCGCGGCTCAGGTTGAGCACCTCGAACAGCACGTCGTTCAGGATGCGCACCAGCACGCCGCCGGCGCGCTCGCGCTCGGCCTCGGGCACGTTGACTTCCATGAACTCGGCGATCGCCTGCCAGCCGCCCACGGTGGTGGCGTCCGCCTTGGCGCGCTCGCTGCCCGCGAACAGTGCCAGCGCGCGCGTGGCCGACACGCGCAGCTGCTCGGCCATCTCGGGGCGCTTGGCGTCGCTCGCCTTGGCGATGTAGCGCTCGATGGCCCTGGCGCGGGTGTCGGCATCGCCGAGCGCGGCGCGCATGCGCACGAAACCGTCCATCGAGCCCTGATCGTCGGCCGGCACGCGCAGGTACCGGAACGGGTCTTCGGGCTTCTCGCGCATCCCCAGCAGGAACACGGGCTGGCCGTCGCCGGTGTCGACCGGCACCATGTAGTTCTGGTACTCGCGCGCCTGGCCGGCGGCGTCGCGCAGCTTGTAGCCGATGCTCGGGCCGATGTTGCGCAGCACCTTCGGCTTGTTGACCTTGTTGGCCGCGCCCAGGCGCGACTCGATGTCGTGGCGCAGGTCGACCTTGCGCACGTCGGCGCCGCTCGTCAGCGCGCCCGCGTCGGCGAAGTTCTCCACGTTGATCACGCGCAGCGCGGCGTACTCGAGCGTGAGCTTGTCCTTGCCGTTGGTGATCTCGGTGCTCGGGCCGCCGATGACGCCTTCGACCTCGAAGGGCTTGGCTGCAGCCGCCATCGGCACTGCCTTGAGCTTCACCTTGGAGCCACCGTCGTCGAAGCTGGACTGGTAGATTTCCACGCCCTTGTAGCTGGCCGGGTGGTTGACCTCGATGCGCGCGGGCACCGCTTCGCCGGTTTCGCGGTCGTGCAGCACCACCTCGCTCGCAAAGAGCTTGGGCATGCCGGTCGAGTAGTAATCGACGATGAACTTCTTCAGCTCGATGGAAAACGGCAGCTCCTGCAGCAGCACGCCGTCGGCCTGGTTCAGGATGGCCACGCTGCCCTGCCCGCCTTCGGGCACGAGGATGTTGCCGCGAAAGGTCGGGTTGCTGGCGGACAGCCGGTACTGCGGCGGCACGTCGGCGATCATGCCGCCGCCGGTGAACACGCTCTTGCCGTTGAACCAGGTTTGCGCGCGCACCATGAGGTCGCCGTCGAGCAGCCCGCCGATGCACACCAGCACGATGGCGCTGTGGGCCGCGATGTAGCCCAGCTTGTGCGCGCCGCCGGCGCGCGCCGCGACCATCCAGCCCGCCGAGGTCGCACGGCTGCCGTCGGTGGCCTCGCGCTGCTGCAGCTTGACCTTCCAGCCGCCGCTCACCAGCAGTTGCCCGATGCGGTTGGCTGCGGCTTCGGGCGTTTCGCCGAGGCGGCTCTCCGCGCGCTGGCCGAAGGCCTTCAGGCTCTGCGCGCGAATGTCTTCCTTGAAGGTCTTCAGGTCGGCCAGGATGCGCGGCGTGTTGCGCGCGATGCACAGCGTGGTGCTGATCACCAGGAACAGCAGGATCAGCAGGAACCACCAGGCGCCGTACACCGCGTCGAGCTTCGCCGCGCGGAACAGCGCGGCCCAGAACGGACCGAACTGGTTGATGTAGTTGTTGATCGGCTCGTGCTGCTTGAGCACCGTGCCGATGATCGACGCGATGCAGATGACGGTGAGCAGCGCAATGGCGAAGCGCATCGACGAAAACAGCTCCACCGCAGCGCGAAGCATTTGCGGGCCGCGACGAACGCGAAGGCCATGTGTGGAGACGGACATCGGGGCGAGAGGAATGAAGGAAAGGAAGAAAAAAGCAAAAGGGCGGGCCATCCTCCTGGATCGGCCCGCCCTTTGTTTGGGGTTGTTGTCGGCGGTTAGTTCACGCTCGAACGCGCGTCGTCATCAACGCAGACCGGCAATGTAGTCGGCCACCGCCCTGATTTCGCGGTCGTTGAGCTTGGCGGCAACGCCGGTCATGGGTGCGCTGTTCAGGCGCACGTTGTCGCGGAAGGCGGTGAGCTGGGCCACGGTGTACTCGGCGTTCTGTCCACCCAGGCGCGGGTACTGGGCAGGAATGCCGGCGCCGTTCGGGCTGTGGCAACCTGCGCAGGCCGGGATCTGGCGCTCGCCGATGCCGCCGCGGTAGATCTTCTCGCCCATCGCGAGGGTGTCCTTGTCCTTCGAGAAGCCCGGCTTGACCTTCTTCGAGCCCACGAACCAGGCGATGTTGCGCATGTCTTCCTCGGACAGCGCGGAAGCCAGCGGCTTCATGATTGCGCTCTTGCGCTTGCCGGACTTGAACTCTTCCAACTGCTTGAGGATGTATTCGGGATGCTGTTGCGCCAGCTTGGGGTTTGCCGCAATGGCGGAGTTGCCGTCTGCGTTGTGGCACGACGCGCAGCTCTGGCTGTTGGCCGGCGTCGCGTTGAACAACGTGTCCCCCTTGGCAGGGTCCGGCTTGGTCGGCTTTGCAGGGGCCGCGGCGGCCGCACTTGCCGCTCCTGGCGTTGCCGCGTGCTCATCGGCTGCAAAACTCGTGCTGCATGCGATGCCGACGAGGGCTGCAAGCAGAATATTGGCAAACAACTTCATATCGGGGGCTTCGCTTCGAATTTATTGGCGCAAAACCTCACGATTCTACAATGGGGGTCTTGTTTAGAAAGTCCGTAGATGCCCTCCCCGCGCGCCAAGCCCGCTGCCTATCCTTCCCGCGCGGCTCCCGCCGCGGACCCCCAGGTCGCCGAACGCGAGCGCGTGGCACTGGGCTGGTTGCACACCGCCCACTTCCTCACCAGCGCTCCCCAGCTGGAACACCTGCCCCCTGTCGACCTGCCCGAGATCGCGTTCGTCGGCCGCTCGAACGCGGGCAAGTCGACCGCCATCAACACCCTCACGCAGCAGACGCGCCTGGCCTTCGCCTCGAAGACGCCGGGCCGCACGCAGCACATCAACCTGTTCGGCATCGGCAAGCAGAAGGTCGATGACGCCGTGCTGGCCGACCTGCCCGGCTACGGCTACGCAGCGGTGCCCAAGGAAGCCAAGCTGCGCTGGCAGCGTGTGATGGGCAACTACCTGATGACGCGCGAAAGCCTGCGCGGTGTGGTGCTCATGTGCGACCCGCGCCAGGGCCTGACCGAGCTCGACGAGATCCTGCTCGACGTGATCCGCCCGCGCGTGGAGCAGGGCCTGAAATTCCTGGTGCTGCTGACCAAGTCCGACAAGCTCACGCGCAGCGAAGCCGCCAAGGTGCTGTCGATCACGCGACTCAACGCCGGCGGCGGTGAGGTGAAACTGTTCTCGGCCCTGAAGAAGCAGGGTGTCGGCGAGGCGGCCGAGCTGCTGTGGCGCTGGGTGCACCCCGACGGGGCTGCAGCACCCGCGGCCGCATCGGCTGCAGCGGCCGAGCCGATCGAACCCACGGAGCCTTCGCCCGCAGACGAATAGGCCTCAAACAGGCTGCAGCGGCCGTCCAGCGCGCGTGGTTCACTATCAAAAGAATAGCGACAGTCAACCCAAGGAGACAACGAGCATGACCGAGACCTTCCAACGCAGCCTGCCCAACGGCACCACCCTGAGCTGCCGCGCCGCCGGCAAGCCGGGCCGCCCGCTGATGGTGTTCCTGCACGGCTTTCCAGAAGCCGCGTTCATCTGGGACGAACTGCTCGATTACTTCTCGGACCCGGCGCACGGCGGCTACCGCTGCGTGGCACCCAACCTGCGCGGCTTCGAGCGATCGAGCGCGCCTACCGAAGTGGCGGCCTACAAGCCCCAGTTGCTGATACAGGACATCCAGCAACTCGTCGCCACCGAGAGCGCCGACGGCACCATGGCCGCGCTGGTGGCCCACGACTGGGGCGGTGCCTTCGGATGGGGCTATGCCAATGCATTCCCGGCGCAGGTGGGCAAGCTGGTCATCATCAATTCGCCGCACCCGGGCACCTTCACCCGCGAGCTGCGCAACAACCCGGCGCAGCAGCAGGCCAGTGCCTACATGAACTTCCTTGCGCGCCCCGATGCCGAAGCCTTGCTCGCGGCCGACGACTTCAAGCGCATGTGGCCCTTCTTCACGCTGATGAAGGCCGGCCCCGACGGCTTCGGCTGGCTCACCGAAGAAGTGAAGCAGCAGTACCGCGAAGTGTGGGGCGCCGGCCTCACCGGCGCGTGCAACCTGTACCGCGTGACACCGATGAAGCCGCCGCTGCCGGGCCAGACCGTCGACGGCATTCCGGTGCTGCCGCGCGAGCGGCTCACGGTGAACGTGCCGACCTTCGTGTTCTGGGCGCTCGACGATGCCGCGCTGCTGCCCGGCTTGCTCGAAGGGCTCGACGAGTACGTGCCAAAGCTCGAGATCAAGAAGGTGCCGGACGCGACCCACTGGATCGTGCACGAGCAACCGCAACTGGTCGCCCGCGAGATCGAGGCCTTCCTGCAGCGCAGTTGATGCCGCCGCCGCCGGGCCGCTTCAATAGATCGGCGGCTCGCCTTCGGGGCGCGTCTTGAACCGGCGGTGCACCCAGTAGTACTGGGCGGGCATCGTGTCGATGTAGCCCTGCAGGCGCTCGTTCATGAGCGCCGTGTCGGCATCGATGTCGTCGGTCGGAAAGTTCTGCCAGGTCTCCAGGACCTGGATTTCGTAGCCGCCCGGCGTGAGCTTCGACACCACCGGCACCACCTTGGCCTTGCCCAGGCGCGCAAAGCGCGACAGCGAGGGCACGGTGGCGGCCTGCACGCCGTAGAACGGCACGAAGATCGTCTGGTCGCGGCCGAAGTCCATGTCGGGCAGCAGGTACAGCAGGCCGCCCTTGCGCAGGCCCTGAAGCACCGGCTTGATGCCGTCCACCCGGTTGAGCGCCGCCACGTCGCCGAAGCGCGTGCGGCCCTCGCGGATCCAGGCGTCGACCATGGGGTCGCGCTGGGTCGTGTAGATGGTGGCCGAGGGGCGCGCCGTGTGCATGGTCAGCGCGGTGGCCGCGGCGTCCAGTCCGTAGAAGTGCGGCGCGAACAGGATCATGGGCGCGTCGCCCTCGGCGATCTCGCGGATCTCCGGTGCCGCCCCGACCACCTTGAGCCGGCTCGCCACCACCTTCTCCGGTGCATGCCAGAGCCAGCCGCGGTCGAGCCACGACTGCGCCACGTAGACGAAGGTTTCGCGCGCCAGGGCGCGGCGCTCGGCCTCGGACTTCTGGGGGAAGCAGACGGCCAGGTTGGTATCGACCACGCGCCGCCGCGGCACGGCCACGGTGTGCAGGATGCGGCCCAGCACCCTGCCGAAGCCACGCACGAGCGGCAGCGGCAGCGGCGCAATCGCGCGCATGAAACCGATGCCGAGCCGGGAACCGAAGCTCATGCGGCCTCCCCGGTGGCGGCGGTCACCCGCTCGGCGCGCGGCTCCTTGTAGCGCGCGTAGTCCCAGACGTACTGGCCAGGCAGGCTGCGAATCAGCCGGCCGATGCCATCGTTCATGGCGGCCGTCGCGTCTTCGACGGAGGCCGCCGGGTCGGTGAGCGCGGTACCGACGATGGGTTCGAAGCGAATCACGTAGCCCGCGCCGCGCGGCAGGCGTTCGCACACGCTCAGGAAGCAGGCCGCGCCGGTCTGTTGCGCGAGGCGGGGAAGCAGGGTCATGGTGTAGGCGGGGCGGCCGAGGAACGGCGCCCAGACGCCCTGCCCCAGCGGCGGCACCTGGTCGGGCAGGATGCCGGTGTAGCCGCCGCCGCGCAGCGTGCGGATCAGGCCGCGCACGCCGCTGTTGTTGGTGGGCAGCGTCTGCAGGCCGGGGCGGTCGCGCGAGCCGGCGGCGATCAGGTCGGCCATCCATTTCTTGCGCGCCGGACGAAACAGCGCCGTGATGGGTCCGTAGGCCGCGAGGAAGCGCTCGCCGATGGCCTGGCCGCACATCTCCCAGCTACCGAGGTGCGGCGCCACAAGGATCACGCCCTTCTTGGCCTGCATGGCGGCCTCGAAGGCCTCGACGCCTTCCCAACGCACCACGCGGTGCAGCACTGTCTGGCCGTGCGGACGCAGCCAGAGCCAGGGCAGCTCGGAGGCCATCTTGCCCGCGGCGGCGATGGCGGGACGGTACTGGTCGGGCGCGAAGCCCGCGCGCTCGGCGTTGGCCCTGAAGCGGCGGCGATAGCCCGGCGCGCTCCACCAGACCAGCCAGCCCAGCATCGCACCGAACCCATGCATCAACGGCATCGGCACGCGGGCAAGCAGGCGGAACAGGGTGATCATTGAAAACGGGAGGGGGTCAAAAAACGGACGCGCGCGCATGGCATGAGCGGCTCGAATAGAATCCAAATTGTCGCTGAGTTACGGAACAACTTGCAGGGCGACAAACACAAGCGCATGGCGATTGTGCCCCGTCGATTTTTTCGACACTCTGCTAAAGCGTTCGCCAGGGCTCCGCAGAGTTGGCAACGCGCCAAATCACTTCAAGGAGCTTTGAAAAATGGCGAACGATTTCCTCTTCACTTCCGAATCCGTTTCCGAAGGCCACCCCGACAAGGTTGCCGACCAGATCTCGGATGCCATCCTCGACGCGATCTTCGAGCAGGACCCCCGCAGCCGCGTGGCCGCCGAGACGCTGACCAACACCGGCCTCGTGGTGCTCGCCGGCGAAATCACCACCAACGCGCACGTCGACTACATCCAGGTCGCGCGCGACACCATCAAGCGCATCGGCTACGACAACACCGAGTACGGCATCGACTACAAGGGTTGCGCCGTGATGGTCTGCTACGACAAGCAGTCCAACGACATCGCCCAGGGCGTGGACCACGCGAGCGACGACCACCTGAACACCGGCGCCGGCGACCAGGGCCTGATGTTCGGCTACGCCTGCGACGAAACGCCCGAGCTGATGCCCGCGCCCATCTACTACGCGCACCGCCTCGTGGAACGCCAGGCCCAGCTGCGCAAGGACGGCCGCCTGCCTTTCCTGCGCCCCGATGCCAAGAGCCAGGTCACGATGCGCTACGTGGACGGCAAGCCGCACAGCATCGACACCGTGGTGCTGTCGACGCAGCACCACCCCGACCAGAGCGAAACCTCGACCAAGATGAAGGCCTCGTTCAACGAAGCCGTCATTGAAGAAATCATCAAGCCCGTGCTGCCGAAGGAATGGCTGCAGAACACGCGCTACCTGATCAACCCGACCGGTCGTTTCGTCATCGGCGGCCCGCAAGGCGACTGCGGCCTCACCGGCCGCAAGATCATCGTGGACACCTACGGCGGCGCCTGCCCGCACGGTGGTGGCGCGTTCTCGGGCAAGGACCCGTCGAAGGTCGACCGCTCGGCCGCCTACGCTGCACGCTACGTGGCCAAGAACATCGTGGCCGCGGGCATCGCGCGCCAGTGCCAGATCCAGGTGGCGTACGCCATCGGCGTGGCCGAGCCGATGAACATCACGGTCTACACCGAAGGCACCGGCGTGATCTCCGACGAGAAGATCGCAGCCCTCGTGCGCGAACACTTCGACCTGCGTCCGAAGGGCATCATCCAGATGCTCGACCTGCTGCGCCCGATCTACCAGAAGACCGCCGCCTACGGCCACTTCGGCCGCGAAGAGCCCGAGTTCACCTGGGAAGCCACCACGCAGGCTCCGGCACTGCGCGCGGCCGCCGGCCTGAAGTAAGGCCTAAGCCGCTCTTTCCGCCGAGCTCGCGGCCCTCGCCGGGCCGGCCGGCAGGAAGCGCACCGTGACCAGCAGCCCGCTCGCCTCGCGCGGGTTGGCTGCGAGGTCCACATCGGCATCGAAGGCCCGTGCAATCTCGCGCACTATGGCCAGGCCCAGCCCCGTGCCCTCAGTGGCGGCCCGCAGCGTTCTGACGATTGCGCATTGCACACACGAAAGAACGGCGGGCATCACCCGCCGTTTTTTGCTTTCATGCCGCTGCGATGGCATCAGAACCGGTAGGCACCACTCAAGCCTACCGTCCAGTTGCGCCCCGGCGCGGGTTCGTAGTAGCGGCCATTGCCTTCGTTGACGATCACCGAACCCACGTAGCGCCGGTCGAACAGGTTGTCGACACGCGCAAAGGCATTGAACTCCCAGCGCTCCCACTTCTTCAGATAGCCCGCGTACACCGCCGCGACGGCATAGCCCGGCGCGCTCGCAGTGTTGACGTCGTTGGCCTGGAGCATGCCCAGCGCGCGCATCTCCACGCCCGCGCGCCAGCCTTCGGGCGGCACCCAGCCCAGCGATGCGAACAGAGACTGGCGCGCAATTCCGGGAATGCGGTTTCCCGCCGACACCGCATTGCCGGTCCCGCAGGGCGACGGTGAGCAGAACGCATCGCGGTAGGTGGCGTCCAGCCAGGTGTAGGCCAGCTGCGTGCGCCAGTGATTGGCGGTTTCGTGCTGCCAGCCCAGCTCGAAACCGTTGCGCCGGGTGCGCCCGGCATTCTGGAAGGTCGCGCGGCCGCCGACGTTGGTGTTCGTCACGATCTCGTCGCGTGTGCGGGTCTGGAACAGTGCCGCCGTCAGCAGTCCGCCCGCGAGCCTGGCCTTGGCGCCGACCTCGATGCTGTCGTTCATCGAAGGGCGCAGCGCGAAGTTCAAGCCGCTCGCGCCGTTCGCCCGGTACGACAGCTCGTTGAGCGTCGGCGTCTCGAAGCCGCGGCCGATGGAGCCGTACAGCGCGAGGTCGGGCGTGGCCTGGTAGCGCAGCGAGGCCACGGGCAGCGTCCTGCTGTAGCGCGCGTTGCCACTGTCGTCGCGGTTCGTGCCGACGATGTAGCGGTCCTGCGAGTTGAAGTGCACGCTGCTGCGGCGCACGCCGGCCTCGAGCGTCCAGCGGTCGGTGAAGCGCCAGGTGGCCTGGGCGTAAGGGTCGAGGTTCCACACCTCGTTGAGCTCGTTGCGCCGAAGCCGGCCCTGCACGCCGAGCACGGGCGCCGCGACGGGGCCCAGGTAGTTCTCGTAGCCGCGGCGCTTCTCGCGCAGGCTGTCGTAGCCCAGGCCCGCCACCACGTCGAAAGGCCGGCCGGCCAGCGTGAGCGCGGCGTTCCAGCGCAGGTCCACGCCGCCGTACTGGCGCGACAGGTCGATCACACCGCCCGCGTGCAGCGGGTTCTGCTGTGCCGACGGGGGAATGGACTGGTACTGCGTGGTCTTGCGTTCGCCGCCGTAGAGCATCACGCGCAGCCCCTGTTCGGCATCGATGCGACGCTCGTAGAGCAGCCCGACCTGCGTCTGCTCGACCGTCTTTCGGGTGTCGTACTGCGTGGCCAGAGGCGCGCTGCGCGGGGCCAGCGCGTACTGGTCGGCGGTGAGTCCCAGCGGGTCTTGCGCGTCGATGCGCACGCTGTTCATGATGAGCGTGAGCTTGTCGCCGTTGTCCAGCGCGATACCCAGCTTGCCGTTGGCGATGTCGCGCCGCGCGGCGCTGTGCTCCCGCCAGCCGTCGGTGTGGAAGCGGCTCGCGTCGAGCAGGTAGTCGACCGCGCCCTGCGAACCGCTCAGCTGCAGCGACTGCCGCCGCGTGCCGAAGCTGCCGCCCGCGAGCGAATACGACAGCCGCGGCGGGCCCTCGCCCGAGGCGGTGAAGGCCTGCACCACGCCGCCGGAAGAATTGCCGTAGAGCGCGGAGAACGGCCCGCGCAGCACTTCCACGCGGTCCACCGAGCCGATGTCGATGTTGGAGGTCTGGCCCTGCCCGTCGGGCAAGGTGGCCGGGATGCCGTCGACATACAGCCGCACGCCGCGCACACCGAAGGTCGAGCGCGCGCCGAAGCCGCGAATCGACAGCTGCAGGTCTTGTGCGTAGTTCAGCCGGTTCTGCACCTGCAGACCCGGCACGGCGCCCAGGCTTTCGGAGAGGTTGACCTGCAGGCGGCTGTCGCGCATGTCGCTGCCGTCGACCCGGTCGACCGAGCCGGGCACGTTGAAGGGCGTGACCTCGCCGCGCGGCGTGGAGACGGTGATTTCGCGCAGGCGCAAGGCACCGGCCTGCGGACCGGTATCGGGACCGGGCGGCGGCTCCGGCTGGGCCTGCGCGGCCGATGAAGCCCCCAGCAACAGGAGACAGGCCGCAGCGACGGGAGCGATGTTCATCGCGCCGATTCTGCTTCGGCCTCGCCCCCCGCCGTGTCGCGGTGACGCGACGCCAAGGGAAAACTAGCGGCTGGGCGACTTTCGCCAGCCGAACCAGGCGCAGACGATGACCGGAATGCCCAAGGTGATCCAGGCCAGGATGTCGCCCAGCCCGCCGTCGCTGAACAACGCCGAGATCAACCCGAAGGTCGTCAGCAGGCCCAGCACGATCGGCCAGCCCCACATGCGCCAGAAGCCCTGGTGCTGTTTCATGCCTGCGCCTTCATGGCCGGTGCCGGCTCGGGTTGCGCGCCACCGGGAACCCCCGGCTGTTCAGGCGCCGCGGTCTTGCGGGATGCGGGCACGGGATTGCCCCGCTTGAGCCACAGGTACAGCCCGCTGCCCAGCACGATGATGGTGGCGATGTCGAGCAGCGCCCAGAGGATCTGCATCGGCATGCCGCCGTAGTCGCCGAAGTGCAGCGGCTGCGACACCAGCAGCGCCGTGAGGTACCAGGGCAGCTTCGGCGAAGCGGTCACTGCGGCGGTCTTGGCGTCCACCAGCACCGGCTGGAAGAGCTTGGAGGTGAAGGGCTCGCTGCCGCGCACGAAGAAGGTGGTGTGGTGCGGGCTGGAGAACGAGGTGCCCGGGAAGGCGATGAACGACAGCTTCATGCCGGGCGCGTGCTGCAGCGCGGCGTCCATCGAGCGCTGCACCGAGGCGCGCTCGTTCACCGCCACCACCGGCTCGTTCTTGTAGGGAGTGAGCAGCGCGCTGAGCTGGTCGTACTGCCAGTACTTGATGAGCAGGTCGGCCCAGGTATTGATCATGCCGGTGGAGCCCACCACGAACACCCACACCAGCGTGACGATGCCCAGCAGGTTGTGCAGGTCGAGCCACTTCAGGCGCGGACGCTTCTCGCGGCGCACCGTGCCGAAGTCGAGCTTGCGCATGAAAGGCGAATACAGCACCACGCCCGACACGATGGCCACCAGCAGCAGCAGCCCCATGAAGCCCAGGAACAGCTTGCCCGGCAGGCCCGCGAACAGGTCGACGTGCAGCTTGAACATGACGTACATGAAGCCCTCGTCGAACTTGGGCTGCGCCAGGATGTCGCCCGTGCGCGCGTCGACCGCGACCGACTTGAAGTCGTCCGTGGGCGCCGGCGTGGGCGTGAGCGTGACGAACCACAGGCCGTCGTCGTCCTCCGGCTGCGAGGCGAACTGCACCACGCGGTCGGGGTGCTTGGCCTTGGCGATGTCGAGCACGCGGTCCAGGCTGATGCGGGGCGTGCCGGCCGGCATCTTCGGCGCCTCGACCTCGGTGCCCAGCAGATGGCCGATCTCGTGGTGGAAGATGAGCGGCAGGCCGGTGAGGCACAGCAGCAGCATGAAGACGGTGCACACGAGGCTGCTCCATTTGTGCACCCAGGCCCAGGTCTTGATTTTTCGGCTGTTCATGTCGTGGTGGTTTTTTCAGGTCGTAGTCTAGAAGCGGTAGGTGGCGCTCGCGACGACGCTGCGACGCGCACCGTACCAGCAGTCGCCCCGCGCCAGGCAGGTGCTGAAGTAGGTCTTGTCGGTCGCGTTGTTGATGTTCAGGGCGTAGCGCCACTTGGCCGACTCGTAGGCCAGCATCAGGTCCACCAGGGTCACCGAAGGCACGCGCGGCCCCGCGCTGCTGCCGTCCACATCGGTGAAGTCGCTCATGTAGCGCACACCGGCGCCGGCCGAGAAGCCCGGCACCCCGGCGATCGAGAAGCGGTACTTGCCCCACATCGACACCTGGTTGCGCGGCTGTTCGACGAGCTTGCGGTCGACATCGATGTGGGTGTAGTTGGCGATGAGGTCGAAATCGCGCGCCAGCGTCGTCTTGAGTTCGAACTCGACGCCCTTGTTCTTCGTCGCATCGACCTGGCGGCCGTAGTTGGGGTTGGTGCTGTCGGAGACGACACGGTTCTTTTCCTTGAGCGAGAAGACCGACGCGGTGAAGCTCGTCGCCGAGCCCGCGGGCTGGTACTTGACACCGGCCTCCACCTGCTCGCCGCGCAGCGGCTTGAACAGGTTGCCCTCGACGTTCGTGCCAGCCTGCGGGGTGAACGATTCGGTGTAGCTCAGGTAGGGCGACCAGCCCGACGGCAGCGTGTACATCACACCCAGCCGGCGCGAGGTGGCGCTGGTGGTCTCCGAGTCGCTGCCTGCAGTGCCGGCTGTGCTGCGGTCATGGCGCAAGCCGGCCACGAAGATCCAGTTGTCCAGCTTCATCTGGTCCTGCACATAGACGCCGGCGTTGCGCTGGGTGGTGCGGGGCCGGTTGGCGAACTCGGTCACCGGCACGTAGCCGACGCCGTAGACCGGCGCGTACGCGTCGATGGCGCTGTACGAGGAGCCCTCGATCCTGTCCTGGCGCTGGCGCGAATACTCGGCGCCCACCAGGAACGTGTGGCGCACCGCGCCTGTGTTGAAGTGACCTTCGACGTGGTTGTCGACGCCGGTCATGCGCGTCCAGGTCAGCGACTTGTCATTGACACGGCCCAGCAGGCGCTGGCCGGCCGGGTCGAGGCCCCAGCCGCCGGGCAAGGAGAAGAAGTCGCCGTAGTGGTAGTGCGAGTCGTTGAACGTGCGCGACACGCGGAAGTTCTGGCGGAACGTCCAGTCGTCGTTGAACTTGTGCTCGAACATCCAGCCGAAGGTCTTGCGTTCGGTGTCGTAGCCATCGCCCGGCTCGCCGATGAACCGGCTCGAGCGCAGCGGGCCGTTGACGTTTGCCAGGATGGTGCCTTGCCAAGGAAAGAACTGCGAGGTGCTGCCGGTCTTGTCCTTCTGCCACAGGCCCTGCACCGTCAGCGAGGTGGCGGCACTGGGCCGCCAGGTGAGCGACGGCATGATGAGCGAGCGGTCGTCCGGCACGTAGTCGACCTGCGTGTCGGACTTGCGCTGCAGCGCCACCAGTCGGTGCGACCAGTCGCCGTCCGCCGTCAGCGGACCGGTGAGGTCGGCCTGGACCTGCTTGCGGCCGAAGGAGCCGAGCTGCACGCCCACCTCGCGGTACGCCTGCTGCTGCGGGCGCTTGCTGACCATGTTGACCACGCCGCCGGCCGTGCCCGCGCCGAACAGCATGCCGGCAGGCCCGCGCAGCACCTCCAGGCGCTCCAGCGTGTAGGGGTCGGGGCGAGCCGTGGCGGTGTAGTAGCCGGACGAATAGGTCTGCAGTCCGTCGAGATAGACGGAAGGATCGCTGCCGCGCACCGAGAAGCTGTCGGAGCGAGCGTCGAGGCCGTAGGCGTCAGAGCGCACGCCCGCAGCGTAGGTCAGTGCGTCCTGCAGGTTGGTCGCACCTTGATCGACCATCTGGTCCCGGGTGACGACCGTCACCGACTGAGGTGTTTCGGACAGCGGCGTGTCGGTCTTGGTGGCGGTGACGGCGTTCCTTGCGCGGTAGCCGATGACGGGCGAGGTCGCCGTTTCGGCATCAGCATTGGCATCGACCCGGACTTCAGGCAAGGAACCCGCCGTTGTCGTCTGGGCAAGCACCTGGTGCTGCGCATAGATCGCCAGACACCCCACCAGCACCGATACAGCCTTGGGCCGCGCAACCAACCTCTTCATCAGAACCTCGCTCCAAATACAATTAAGAATCATTATTATTTTATGAGGGAAAAGCAGGCACTTCGTCCAATCCCCAGTCACCGAGCGGGGGGTTGCGTTGTGAAATTGCGTCTTCTTTTCGAGGCGAAACAGCTACCATGCCGCCCGCACGCCCCCGTGCGTTTGCGGCCCTCATGTTCAAGCTCATTGCCCTTTTGTCTTCTGCACTGCGCGGCCTGGCCTGGCGCCTGATGGCCCTGGCTGCGGCTTTGGTGCTGGCAGGCTGCGCCGGGCTGCCTCCGCGCATTCCCGAGCCGCCGGCATTCGCGATTGCGGCCTCCGCGTCCACCGAGCTCGGCCGCGCGGCGCTCAGCCTCAATTCACCGCCCGACGGGCTGTCCAGCATGCGCCCGCTGATCGAGGCCTCCTTCGCGCTCGACGCGCGGCTCGAACTCATGCGGCGCGCCACGTCGTCGCTCGACATCCAGACCTACCAGCTGGGCAACGACAAGACCGGCCGGCTGCTGCTGCGCGAAATGCGCAATGCCGCCCGGCGCGGCGTGCGCGTGCGGCTGCTGCTCGACGACTTCTACACGGCCGGCATGGACCCCCTGCTGCTCGGCCTGGCCGCCGAGCCCAACGCCGAGGTGCGGCTGTTCAACCCGTTCGTGAACGCGCGCGACCATTCGTCGGGGCGCTGGCTGGAGTTCTTCGGCGACTTCCGCCGGCTCAACCACCGCATGCACAACAAGCTGTTCGTGGCCGACGGCGCCATGGTCATCGCAGGCGGGCGCAACCTCGCCGACGAGTACTTCCTGCGCAGCGAGAGCGCGAACTTCATCGATTTCGAACTGCTCATGGCCGGTCCGGTGGCCCCCGAGTCCGCCGCCATCTTCGACACCTACTGGAACAGCGACGTGGTCTACCCCCTGCGCCGGGTGGCCAGCACGAGCCGCACACCGCAGGCGCTGAAGGCCGACTTCGAAGAAGCCACCTCCCCGGCCCACGCGCCCTCGCCCGACCCGCTTCCGATCACCGACCTGCTCGGCGACCTGCCGCTGGGCGCGCAGCTCGCCGACGTGGCGCAGCTCCGATGGATGCGCGCCGAGGCGCACGCCACGGCAGACAGCCCCAACAAGGCGCTGGGCGTCATGACGCAGCCCACCGAGTCGCTGGCGCGCCGCTTCCATGAAATGCTGGCCACCGCGCAGTCGAACGTGGTGGTGATCTCGCCCTACTTCATTCCGGGCGACGAAGGCATGGAGCGCATCCGCATGGGGCGCGAGCACGGCATCAACATCACCGTCATCACCAACTCGCTGGCCGACAGCGATGAGCCGCTGGTCAACATCAACTACAACCGCTACCGCGTCGACATGCTCAAGCTGGGCGTGAACCTGTACGAGGTCAGCACGCAGCAGCTGCGCCGCGCCGGCCAGTTCCGCACCCTGCTGAAGAAGGCCCGCGGCCGCCTGCACGCCAAGCTGGCGCTGGTCGACCGCCAGTGGGTGCTGCTAGGTTCCATGAACCTCGACCCGCGCTCGGCGCTTTTGAACACCGAGTTCGGCGTGCGCGTGCGCAGCTTCGAGCTGGCGCAGGCCCTGCTGTTCGCCTACCAGCTCGACGACATCGAAGGCGTGTACCGCGTGACCCTCAACCCCGACGGCCATAACGTGCAGTGGATCGGCACCGGCGACGTCGACAACGAGGTGCTCGACAGCGAGCCCGATTCCAGCATGCTGACGCGGCTGCAGTTGCTGCTGTTCTCGTGGTTCGTACCGACGGACCAGCTGTAGCGGCCCGGCAACCCCGGGCTGCGCGGGCCACGTGTGCCGGCTCCTACCCCGCCGCCCACGCTTCCCACAACAGCTTGGCGCCCAGCAGCAGCGTGAAGGCCTGGAACGCGGTCTTCATGCGCCTGGGGTCCGCCACACGGGCCACCCACGCGCCCAGCCATCCGCCCACCGCGCATCCGACGAACAAGGGAATGCCCAGGCGGAAGTCGACGGCGCCGCTGAAGACGAAGGTGGCCACCGACGCCCCGACCACCAGCAGGTTGATGCGCGTCATGACCGCCGCACTGTCGCGGAACGTGAATCCGTAGCAGCGCATCAGCGCGAAGATCAGGAACGTGCCGAAGCCGGCACCGAAGAACCCGGAATACACGCACAGCCCGAAGATCACCGCCAGGCCAACTGGCGCGCACGGCAGGCGCGCCTGCGCGTCACGCGGGCGTTGCGAGAAGTCGGTCCGGTGCGTGATCCAGAGAATGACGATCATCAGCAGCGCCACCACGATCTTGAGCACCCGGTCGGCAATGCCGACCACCAGCAGCGAGCCCGATACCGATCCCACGACCGCCAGCGGCCACACCACCCAGGGCATCGCCTTGCGCTCGGCGGCGTCACCGCGGTGCGCGAGCGAGCCGGTGACGAAGGAGCCGAGCAGCGCGAACTTGACCGTGGCAATGCTCTGTGCCGCCGAGTGCCCCATGAGCAGCAACAGCGGCACGCCCGCCGTCGCACCGCCGCCGATGGTGACCGCCACCACGCCGATGAAAAGGCCCAGCGCCGGAATCACAAGCAAGGTCATCACGACCTGCCGCCGCCGACCGGGGCCGCGCCGGACCCGACGGCGAGGCAGCGCAGCAGCGCCGCACTGCGCACGGCCACGCCGTTTCGCGCCTGCTGGAAGTACTTGTTCTGCGGCGTGTCGTCGATGTCCGCATCCAGCTCGTCGGTGCGCGGCAGGCAGTGCATGACGACGAGGCCCGGCAATGCGCGGGACAGCAGCGCACGGTGCAGCCGGCACTTGTGCAGCTGGCGCTGGTATGCGGCCGGATCGGTGAATTTTTCCTGCTGCACGCGCACCATGTACACGACGTCGACAAGCCCGATCATTTCCTTCATCGACGAATACTCGAGCGCCGGCACGCCGTTCAATTCGCCGAGTTCACGGGGAAATTCGGTGCCTTCGTCCGCCTCGTGCGGCGCATCGACCACGTGAAGGCGGACATTGCTGAACTTGCGCAACCCCGCGATCAGCGATTTCGCCGCCCGCGAATAACGAATGCCGCCGGCAATGCCCACATGCAGGTTGTCGATGTCGCCGAAATGGTCCTGCAGCGTATAGAGATCGATGAGCGCCTGGCTCGGATGCCGGACCTGTCCCTCGCCGGCATTGATGAGCGGCACGCGCACCGTGTCCTTGATGCGGCGCATGACGCCGTCCTCCGCGTGGCGCGCCACCACCGCGTCGCAATAGAAGCCGGCCATGCGCGTGGTGTCCAGCAGGCTCTCGCCGAGCTCCAGCCGCGTGGTGCGCATGTCGGACACGGTGAGCACGCGCGCGCCCAGGCGGTGCGCTGCCGCCTCGAAGCCCAACCGTGTTCGCGTGCTGGGTTCGAAGAAAAGCGTGCACACCACACGCCCGGCCAGCGCGTGCCTGAAGATTTCGGGTGTGCGACGCAAATGATCGACGGTCGAAAACAATTTCTCGATATCGATCCTGGAAAGATCCTCGATGGAAATAAGGTCCTGCATGCCAATCCCCTTGAGCAGTTTGTTTGAAACGCGTCCATGGGGTCCTTGGCATATAACCTGCCGTGCGGATCTTGCCGCCCTGGCATCCATTCGTTCGGCCAGTGTTCTGCTCTTTGCCCCTCCCCAACTCATTCTTGTAGTCGCGCATGCTTGAAAGAAGCCGTGCATCGTTATGCACCCCATAAAAAACAATTTGGCTTTGTCTATTAATTTCGAGCAATTGCGCACTTTTTCACTGGTGCTCGAATTAGGTAGCTTTTCAGCCGCCGCCGAACGGCTCGGCCTGACGCAGCCGGCGGTCAGCGTGCAGGTGAAGCAACTCGAAAGGCGCCTCGGCGTGCGCCTGATCGAACGGGTCGGCCGCAGGGTCGGTCCCACGCCCGCGGGCACCGACCTGATGGCGGAGTTGCCCCAGGTGGTGGCGGCGCTGTCCAACGCGATCAATGCCGCCACGTTCCATTCGGCGGGCGTGGCCGGCCGTGTGCGGCTCGGCACTGGCGGCACCAGCTGCCTCTACCTGCTGCCCGCGGCGCTGCGCGACCTGCGCGCGCGCTATCCGCTGCTCAACATCATCGTGAGCACGGGCAACACCGAGGGCTACGTGCGGCGCGTGGAAGACAACACGGTCGACGCTGCCGTGGTCACGCTGCCGGTCAGCTCGCGCGCGCTGGCCGTGACGCCGATCCTTCGCGACGAGTTCGTGGCCATCTGCCAGCGCGGCAGCACCGAGTGGCCGGCCGAAGTGACGGCGGCCATGCTCGGCTCGCTGCCGCTCGTCAAGTTCGTGTCGGAAGCCAGCACGCGCAGCCTCGTCGACGATTGGCTGCGGCGCGGCGGATGCACGTCGCCGCCGGTGATGGAGTTCGACAGCGTCGAGGCCATCAAGGCCATGGTGGCGGCCGGCCTGGGCGTGGCGATCCTGCCGAGGATGGCGGTCACGGGCCCTGGGCATCACCCCGAGCTCGACCTGCGAGCGCTGTACCCGCCACTGCACCGCACCCTGGCGCTCGTCACCCGCAACGACAAGCCGCTGAGCAAGGGCTTGCGGCAGGTGATCGACGCCGTCGTCGCGGCGGGGCGGGCCTTCGAAGCGGCGGCGGCTAGCGTGCGTCCAGCAGCCTGAGCGTTTGCGCCAGCACCCGGGTGCCGGCGGCCACCTGCTCCTTGCTGGCCCACTCTTCCTGGCAGTGGCTGCGGCCGTTCAGGCAGGGGATGAAGATCATCCCCATCGGGCCCGTCGCTGCGACGTGCATCGCGTCGTGGCCGGCGCCGCTGGGCAGCGCTCGGTGCGCCAGCGCCAGGCCGTCGGCGGCCTGGGCAACGGCCTGCATGACGATGTCGTCGCACCGCGTGGGCGGCGTGCGCGTGAGGGGTGCGGCGCTGCAGGCGACACGCAGCCGCTGGAAGTCGTCGCGGCACAGGGCCATCACGCGCTCGGGGAAATCGTCGAGCACCGTCTGCGCATTGCTGCGCACCTCCAGCACCATGTCGACCCGGCCGGGCACGGCGTTGGGCACGTTGGGGCTCATCGAGAGGCGCCCGACCGTCGCCACCACGTAGTGCGGACTGCCGTCCATGGCGCAGGCCTCGCGGTGCACCGTGTCGATCAGCCGGGCCGCGCCGACGAGGGCGTCGCGGCGGATGTCCATCGGGGTGGTGCCGGCGTGGTCCGGTTGCCCGGTCACGGTGAACGCGACGCGGCGGATGCCCACGATGTCGGTGACCACGCCGATCGGCAGGCCCTCGCGCTCCAGCACCGGCCCCTGCTCGATGTGCAGCTCCACGAAGGAGGCGATGCCGCCGGGTCCGCGGGCCGCGCTGGCCAGGTCGTCGGGCCGTGCGCCGATGCGCCGCATGGCCTGCGCCAGGCTTTCGCCGGCCTCGTTGCAGGAAGCCAGCATGGCCGCGTCCAGCGTGCCGGCGAAAGCACGGCTTCCCACGCAGGAAATGCCGTAGTCGCTGGGCTCTTCCGAGAGAAAGTCGATCACTTCCAGCGGATGGCGCAGCAAGACGCCGCCCTCGTGGAGCGACTGCGCCACCTCCAGCCCCGCCAGCACGCCCAGGATGCCGTCGAAACGCCCACCGCCCACCACGGTGTCGCAATGCGACCCGGTGACGAGCGGCGCCAGCCCGGGTTCGGTGCCCTCGCGGCGCCCGGTCAGGTTGCCGGCGGCGTCGGTGCGCACGCTGAGCCCGGCCTGCTCGAACTGGCCGCGCAGCCAGTTCCTGGCTTCGTCGAATTCGGGCGAGAAGGCGCGGCGCGTCCAGGGAACGTCAGGGCGGGTGAAAGAGGCGAGGGTCTCGAGGCGCTGCCAGAGGCGATCGGCCTGGATGCGGAAGGTTGAGGGCATCCCCGCATGGTGACGTGCGCGGCGCGTTCCATGAAGCGGGAACGGGTAATGCAAGCCATAAAGCATTTTTTGCCCACCCTCGGACGGGCCCGTCGAAGAAACTTGACGACGCGTAAAAGACCGCCCGACGGTTCACGCGCTGGCAGGCGGACAGCAGGCGCACCCGCCACCCGGGCGCAGGCGCCGGTAGCCCGGCGCATCGCCGTGCGCTGCCGCGCGGCCTGGACCTTCCTGGCTGCGCCGGGTGCCCAGCGACTGAGGCACGCTCAGCGCGCGGTCCGACGGCGCGCCGCACGCGGGGCACGGCGCCGGCCGGTCGAACAAGGCCATCGGCCGTCGCTCGACGAAGGGGCCGCAGCGCGCGCAGGCGTAGTCGTAGGTGGGCATGCCGCGTCGCCGGCTACCAGCCGCCCGATTCCCCGCGCACCACATAGCGGCCGCTGCCGGCCTTGCCGAGCCATCGCTCGCCGTCGACGATGAGTTCGCCGCGCAACAGCACCTTCTTCACCTGCCCCGTCACGCCGTGGCCTTCGAACAGCGTGAAATCGCAGTTGCCGTGCTGCGTCTTCGCCGAGATGACGTGCTGCGCCTCCGGGTCGAAGATCACCAGGTCGGCATCGCTGCCGACGGCGATCGTGCCCTTTTGCGGAAACAGGCCGAACAGCTTCGACGGCGCCGTGGACACCAGCTCCACGAAGCGGTTCAGCGAGATGCGGCCCGCGCGCACGCCGCCGTCGTAGAGGGTCGGCATGCGCGTTTCCACGCCGGGCACGCCGTTGGGAATCTTCGAGAAATCGTTCTGGCCGTACGGCTTCTGGTTGATGCGCCCCAGGTGCCCTTCCTTCATGCAGAAGGGGCAATGGTCGGTCGAGACCAGTTGCAGGTCGTCGGTGCGCAGTGCGGTCCACAAGGCCTGCTGCGACGTCTTGGAGCGAAGGGGCGGGCTCATCACGTAGCGCGCCAGATCGAAGTCTTCGCTGTCGTAGGCACTGTCGTCGAAGAAAAGGTAGTGCGGGCAGGTCTCGGCGAACACCGGCACCCCCATGTCCCGCGCCTCGACCACGTGCTTGAGCGCCTCCCTGGCCGAGAGGTGCACGAAGTACACCGGCGCGTCGGCGAGCTCGGCCAGCTTGATGCCGCGGTGCGTGGCCTCGCCCTCCATGATCGCAGGGCGCGTGAGCGCGTGGTACTTGGGCGCGGTGTGGCCCTGGGCCAGCGCCTCCTTGATGAGCAGCTCGATGATGGTTCCGTTCTCGGCGTGCAGCGCGATCATGCCGCCGTGCTGCCCGACCATGCGCATCGCCTGGAAGATGGCCGCGTCGTCGACCATCACCGACCCCGGGTAGGCCATGAACATCTTGAAGCTGGAGACGCCTTCATGCCGGATCGCATGCTGCATGTCGGCCAGCACCTGCTCGTCCACCCCGGTCACGATGACGTGGAAGCCGTAGTCGATGCAGGCCCCGTCGGCGCCTTTGGCGCGGGCGCGTTCGATGGCCTCGAGCACGCTCACTCCCTTGCGCTGGAAGGCGAAGTCCACGATGGTGGTGGTGCCGCCGAAAGCGGCCGACCGCGTCCCCGACTCGAAGCTGTCGCACGTGGTCGAGTCGCCGAAGGTGTTGTCCATGTGGGTGTGGCAATCCACGCCGCCCGGCAGCACCAGCATGCCGGCGGCGTCGATGACCTCGACGTCGGGCCCGACGTCGAGCGTGCGGCCGATGGCGACGATGCAGCCGTCGTCGATCAGCAGGTCGGCGGTGTAGTCGTCCACGGCCGTGACGATGCGGCCGTTGCGGATGATCTTGCGGGTCATGGGTGCGTTCTCCTGGGTCGGGTCGGGTCGGGTCGGTTCAGTTCAGTTCAGTTCATGCGGTCACGCCGGCTTCGGCCAGCGCACGCTCCAGGGCCGCCACCTCCTCGCGCGGCAACGGTCCCAGCGGCGCGCGCATGGCGTCGCTCGGAAAGCGGCCGAGCAGCTTGAGGCAGGTCTTCAGGCGCGCCGTCGCGTAGCCGCCGGGCGCCGTGCCGTAGATCGCCTTGGCGAGCGGATAGATGCGTTCGTTGAGGCGGCGCGCCGTCGCGAGATCGCCGCGCTTCATCGCAAGGTCGAGGTCGATCACCAGCTCGGGAACGACCGCGGCGAGGCTCACAAGGCTGCCTTCGCTGCCGACGGCGAAGCAGGTCAGCAGGTGCTCGTCGCCCGAGGCCATCATGGCGACGTGCGGCGCCACCCGCTTCACCAGCCGGCGGTTGGCCTCGTAGGCCGCGGCCTCCCAGCTGCCCTCCTTGACGCCGACCACATGCGGCAGCTGCACCAGCTCGGCCAGCACCTCGGGGCGATAGCCCAAGGTGCCCGCATTGACGCCGGCCTGGTAGAGCATCAGGGGCAGGCCCGCATTGGCGTTGGCGATCCGGTGGTGCGTCACGGCCATGCGCGCGTCCTGCGAGAGCGCCCACGAGAACGGCGGAAAGACCAGCACGGCGTCGGCCCCCGCGGCCTTCGCATCGTCGACGTGGCGCTGGGCCTCGAAACTGTCCTCGGCATTGATGCCGCACACCAGCAGCGAACGCGGGCCGCAGACCTCGAACGCGATCTCGGTCACGCGGCGCTTCTCTTCGCGCGAGAGCGTGAAGTTCTCGCCGGCGTGGCCGTTGATCAGCAGCCCCTTCATGCCCGGCACGCGGGCGTTGGCTTCGAGATGACGCGCCAGCGTCGCTTCGTCGATGCGGCCGTCGTCGTGCAGCGGGCACAGGGTGGCGGCATAGATGCCGTGGAAAGCGTCGGGTTGTTCAGGAATCATGGCAACGGGTTGTCAAGCGCCAGGCATCGGCATGCCCAGCAGGCGGGCGGGATCGAAAAGAGGCAGGTCGGGTTGCTGCCCGAGGATGTGCTGGGCCATGATCCGGCCCATGAACGGGCCGCTGGTGTAGCCCGAATGGGCGCTGCCGACCACGTAGGCCCGCGGCACGCCGGGCACCTCGCCCACGATCGGCATGGCGTCGGCGGTCTCGGCCTCCAGTCCGAGCCAGATGCGCGCGATGCGGGCTTCGGCCAGGGCGGGCACGGCATAGGCGGCCAGGCGCATGTTGCCCACGAGGTTCTGCGCGCGAACCTCGACGCCCCCGCGCTCGCGGTCGCCCTCGCCCTGCCAGCCGCCGCCGATCAGCACGGTGCCGTTGGCGAACTGCTTGAGCGACAGCAGCCCGTTGGCCACACTGAGCACGGTGCGCATCACCGGCCGGATGCGCTCGGTCACGATGAGCTGGTTGACCAGCACCTTGATGGGAATCCGCACGCCGAGCCAGGCCAGCATGTCCTCGATCCACACACCGCCCGCGAGCACCACGCGCGCCGCCTGCAAGGGCGCTCGGCCCACCGCGCCGGCAAAGCGCACGCGGTGGCCCGCATCGCCGGAATCGATGGCCTCGACGGGCGCGTTCTCGATCACCGCCACACCCGCGGCAGTGAGCGCGTGGCGAAAGGCACGGCCCGTGAGGTAGGCGCTCGCGAAGCCGTCGATGTCGCAGTAGCCCGCCTTCATCAGCCCGGGATGCACGCCGGGTTCGATCTCTCGCGCGCGCGCCGCCGAAATGACTTCGATGGGTGCCCCGTATTCGCGGCGCGCCCTGGCACGCAGGTCGACCAGCTCGCACTCGGCCTCGGTGAAGGCCAGCGTGAGGCCCGGTACGTGCGTGGCGAGCACGCCCATGCCCAGCCATTGCTCGGCATCCATCCACATCTGCCAGGCGCGCATGGCATAGGGCACCAGCGCGGCGCGCGTCATGTGCAGCGTCAGCGTGCCGGCGTTGACGCCGGACGCCTCGCGGCACAGCGGCCCGCGGTCGACCAGCGCGACCCGCATGCCGCCTCGCGCCAGATGCAGCGCGGTCGAGCAGCCCATGACACCGCCGCCGATCACGACCGCGTCGTAGGCCGAAGAGGAGCCTGCGCCGCGGCTCACAGCGGGGCCGCCTTCGGAATGGGGATGTCGGCGTAGGTGTAGTCGCCGGCCACCTCGGCGAGCGAGACCGGCCGCAACGGCGCCCGGCCAGTGAAGCAGCCTGCGGCTTCGCGGCTGCCCACGTGGGCGGCGAGCAATGCCCCCGCGACGTCCCCGCAGGTGCGCCCCTGGCAGGGGCCCATGCCGCAGCGGGTCCAGGCCTTGAGCTGGTTCATGTCGCGCGCCCCGTCGCGCGCGGCGGCGTCGATCTCGCCGCGGGTCACGTCCTCGCAGCGGCAGACCACCGTGTCGGGCGCGATGCCTGCGAGGCTGCCGTTTCGCAAGGCCATCAGGCCCGCCATCGCGCGCCCGAAGCGCGCGGGCTTGCGCCACTGCGCGAGCAGGCGATCGCGCTCGCGCGCATGGGCCTCGGCGGTCAAGCGGCCCAGATCGTGGGCGCAGGCGACGGCCGCAAGCTCGCCATGGGCGCCGGCCGCAGCGGCACCGGCAATGCCCGCCCCGTCGCCGGCGACGTACAGGCCGGCGATGGAGGTACGGCCCTCGACGTCGGCGTGTGCGATCCAGCCGCCGCGCGCCGCGTCGTAGCGATGGCGCGCCCGCAGCAGCCGGGTCACGTCGGTACCCGGCACCAGGCCGTGCCCCACGGCGACAGCGTCCGCATCGAAAGCCACAGGCGCGATGCGCGCAAGAGGCGCACCGGTCGTGTCGACCTGCTGCGCGTGAATACGGAACCCGTCGCCGAGCGCCTCGACCGACGCAATGCCGTGCCGATAGAACATCGGCACCCCCGCCATGCGCAGGCGCGCCTGCCATTGCATGCCCTGCCACAGCAGATCGGGCCGGCCGGCCAGCGAAGGCAGGGTTCGCAGCCAGTCCGCGCGGCTGGCCAGGTCCAGCACCGCGGCGACCTCGCCGCCGGCCTTGAGGATGCCGGTCGCCACGGCCAGCAGCAGCGGACCGCTGCCGGCGACCACCGTGCGCCGGCCGGGCAGCATGTTCTGAGACTTGAGAAGGATGGTGGCCGCGGCCAGGCCGATCACCCCGGGCTCGGTCCACCCGGCGAAGGGCACGACGCGCTCGGTGGTGCCGGTCGCCACCAGCAGGGCGCGCGGCTGCCAGCTCGCCACGCCGCCGGGGCCGATCAGGTCGGTGCGCAGGCTGCTGCCCACGTTCCATACCTTGTGGCCGAACAGGCAGCGCACGCCCGAGCGATGCAGTTCGGCGCGCAGGGCGTCGCCCTGCATGGCTTCGTGCGACGGCCGGACGCCGGCGGCCCGCATGAAGCCAGGCGGCAGCGCGCGCCACACCTGGCCGCCTGCGTCCGGGTTCTCGTCGACCAGCAGCACGTCCAGGCCGCAGGCTTGCGCGCGCAAGGCCGCGCGCGCACCGGCCGGACCGGCACCGATCACCAGCAAGTCGACGGGTGAAGGGAGCGCTTCAGCCAAGGCGCTGCTCCCGGAAGTCGAGCGATTCGATCGCCAGGCCTGCCACCACCGGCACCTGGCAGGCCGCCAGCTTGCGTTCGCCGACCCACACCAGGCATTCCTGGCAGGAGCCCATGAGGCAGAACATGCCACGCGGTGCGCCGTTGCGCGGGCTGCGCCGAAGTTCGCGCCGCCCCGCGGCAAGCAGCGCCGCCGCGACGCTTTCGCCTTCGAAGGCTTCGACCGGGTGGCCGTCGGCCGTGAAGCGCACCGCAGGCCCGCGCCGCACCGCCCGCTCGTCGCGCAGCGAGGGCATTGCAGAAGTTGAGCTTTTCGTCATGAAAGGAAGTGGCCGGATGAACAGGCAAACCCGAAGCGCAAGCTTGGACTGGACCGATGGAATTTTATTGTATACATTCAATATATAAATCTTATATTTTTTGCAGACAACGCGCCATCTGGCATTCGTCTTGCATCCGTCCACCCGGCAATCCGGAGCGCTTCGGCGCCTCTGGCTCAACCTTCAACCTCTAGGAGTTTTTCTCGATGAAGCAAACAAGGAACGCCGTCCGCCGCACCCTCCTGGTGGCCGGTTCGCTCGCGCTGGGGTCGGCCCTGATGGGCCTGCCGATGGCCAGCTCGGCCCGCACGCTCGATGAAATCGTGGCCAGCAAGAAGCTGGTGGTCGGCGTCAACCCGACCCTTCCGCCGCTGGGCATCTTCAACGACAAGAACGAGATCGACGGCTTCGACGTCGACATCGCGCGCAAGCTCGGCGAACTGCTGGGCGTCAAGACGGAGATCGTGCAGGTCGGCTCGCCCGACCGCATTCCCTTCGTGAGCAGCGGCAAGATCGATGCCGTGCTCGGCGCCATGACGATCACGCCCGAGCGCCAGAAGGTGATCGACTTCACCGTGCCCTTGCACACCGAGGTGCTGGGCGTGCTGACCACCAAGGCCAAGCCCTACAAGGACTGGATGGAGCTCAACGATCCGGCGGTCCGGCTGGTCGAGGTGCGCGGTGCCACGCCCGTGAAGCTGGTGCAGGAAAAGCTGCCCAAGGCGCAGTTGCTGCTGCTGGACAACTACCCCGACGCGGTGCGTGCCATTGCCCAGGGCCGGGCCGACGCGATGATCGACGTGATGGACTTCATGACCGAGCACACGGCCAAGCACAAGATCGACTGGCGCATCGTGGACGCCCCCATCGAGGTCTACTTCTGCGGCATCGGCGTGCAGAAGGGCAACGACGCGCTGCGCGAGAAGCTCACCGGCGCCATCAAGGAAATGCACAAGAGCGGCTACGTGGACGAACGCTGGAAGAAGTGGTTCGGCGGCCCGATGCTGCACGATCCGCGCACCGCAGCGAGCTACAAGTAAGGCCGCAGGGGGCGCATGCAGTTCGACTATTCATCGGTGCTGGAGCGCCTGCCCTACCTGGTCGGCGGCGCCTGGCTGAGCCTGCAGATCGCGTTCCTCGCGTTCGCGCTCGGCATGCTGCTCGGCCTGGGCGGTGCCTCGGTGCGCGCCTACGGCCCGCGGTGGGCGCGCCGCATCGTCGGCGCCTACGTGGTGTTCTTCACCAACACGCCGCAGCTCATCCAGATCTTCTTCATCTTCTTCGCGCTGCCCGACGCGGGCATCCTGCTGTCGCCCTACCAGGCCGTGCTGATCGGCATGACGCTCAATGCCGGTGCGTACCTGACCGAAATCCAGCGCGCGGGCTTCGAATCGGTGCGCCTGCCCGAGCTGGAGGCCGCCGAAACGCTGGGCTTCTCCCGCATCCAGACCATTCGCTACGTGATCCTGCCGCACATCGTGCGCGTGCTGTTTCCGCCGCTGTCCAACCAGTACATCCTGATGACCCTGGGCACCTCGATGGCGGCCATCTTCGGCGTCGAGGAACTCACCGGACGGGCCTACAACATCAACGCCGAGACCTTTCGCTCGATCGAGGTGTTCTCCGTCGTGGCGGTGCTCTACCTCGTGATCACCCTGATCGCCACGCTGTCGCTGGCCTTCGTGGGCAAGCGCTTCTTCCGCGCCAAGATGAGGTGGTTCTGATGCTCGACCAGATCCTGCAGGAGCTGCCTCGCTTCTTCAGCTACTACAACCTGCTGTTCTTCGCGAAGGCGCTGGGCGTGACATTCGCGCTGTCCGCCATCGGCTGCATCGTCGGCTTCTCGCTGGGCTTCGTGCTGGCGGCGGTGCGGCTGGGCGACCGGCCCGCCGGCATGCCGCTGCGCGTTGCGGCCACGGCCTTCATCGAGCTGTTCAGGCGCATCCCGTTCCTGGTCACGTTGATGCTGGTGTTCTTCATCTTCCAGGGCCTGCACGCCGACCTCGCCATGTTCACGGTGGCCCTGATCAGCGTGTGCCTGATCGCCACCGCCTTCATTGCGGAGATCGTGCGCAGCGGGCTCGAGTCGGTGCACCGCAATCAGTGGGACGCGGCGGCGGCCATGAACTTCAGCTACCTGCAGACGCTGCGCCTGGTGATCGTGCCGCAGGCCTGGAAGATCATTCTTCCGCCGGTCTTCGGCTTCTTCGTGCTGTTCATCAAGGACACCGCGCTGGCCTCGCAGATCGGCGTCGTCGAGCTGGCCTTCGCCGGCAAGACGATGAACAACAAGGGCTTCTCGGCCACGCTGGTCTACGGCACGGTGCTGGCGCTTTATTTCATGCTGTCCTATCCGCTGGCCCGGTTCGGCAAATACCTGGAGAAAAAACTTGCCCCAACTCGAAATCGTTGACCTCAAGGCCAACTACGGCGCGCACACCGTACTCGAGCGCATCAACCTGTCGGTGGACAAGGGAGAGATCGTCAGCCTCATCGGGCCGTCGGGCTCGGGCAAGAGCACCTTGCTGCGCGTGCTCATGGGCCTGCTGCCGCCCATCGAGGGCCAGGTTCGCATCGACGGCCAGGCCCTGGACTACAACGACCGGGAGCAACTTCGCCGCGTGCGCTCGCAGATGGCCATCGTGTTCCAGCAGTACAACCTGTTCCAGAACATGACGGTGCTCGACAACGTCACGGTCGCCCCCATCAAGGTCAAGGGACGCCCGCGCAAGCAGGTCGAGGACTATGCGGTCCAGCTGCTCGAGAAGGTGGGCATGGGGGCCAAGCTGAAGTCCTACCCCGACCAGCTGTCGGGCGGCCAGCAGCAGCGCGTGGCGATCGCGCGCGCGCTGGCGCTGCAGCCGGGCATCCTGCTGCTCGACGAGGTCACGGCCGCCCTCGACCCCGAGCTGGTCAACGAAGTGCTCGACACCGTGCGGCTGCTGGCCGCCGAGGGCATGACGATGTTCATCGTCTCGCACGAGATGGGCTTCGTGCGCGAGGTGTCGAGCAAGGTCGTCTTCATGGCCGACGGGCACGTGGTCGAGGTCGGCGACCCGCGGCAGATCTTCGACGCGCCCCGCGAGGCCCGCACCCGCGATTTCGTCGGCAAGATCCTGCGGCACTGAAAGGGGCTCGCACCGCGGGCAGGCTCGCCCGTCCCGCCGGTGCCGCCAGTGCCACGGGCTGCGCCCGCGCTGCTAGTGCGGCGGGAAGCCGGTGACCAGTCCGTTGCTGAGCCTGGAGAGCGTGTAGCGCGCCAGGTGGCGCAGGTGCGCAATGACGGCCTCTTCGGCCGCTTTCGCGTTGCCCGCGATGTAGGCGTCCAGGATGGCCAGGTGCTCGGCCCTGTCGTCCTCGATGCGGTTGAACGGGTCGACCACCTCGAACAGACGGCACAGCACGCGCAGGTGCGCGATCGTCTCGGCCAGCATGGCGTTGCCGGAGGCCCGCGCGAACAGGCCGTGGATCTCGTCGTCGGCGTGCCAGTGGCTCGAACCCTGCTGGCTCGAATCCAGCGACAGGATGTCGCTGCGCAGGCGCTGCACCAGTTCCGCGGGCACATGCCCCATGGCGAGCGACACGGCCTGCGACTCCAGCCGTTCGCGCACCTGCAGGCACTGGAAGTAATGCGACGCGGTGATGCGCCGCACCGCGTACGAGCGCGCATTGGCCCGCACCAGCAGGCCTTCGCCCTCGAGCCGGAGCAGGGCCTCGCGCAAGGGCGTTCGCGACATCTGCAGGCGCTCGGCCAAGCGCCCTTCGACCAGCACTTCGCCACCGGTCAACTCGCGCTGCAGAATGAGCCGCCTCACGACGGCGTAGGCCCGGTCGGTCAGATTCTTCGAGGCTTCGCCCGACGCGTCGGGCTCGGCGGACGCGTCGGCCCCGGTCCTGGCAACGCCCGGCCCGGGCTTGCGGGCGCCCGAGGCCTTGACCGCTGCTGCGGTCTTGCCGGGCTTGCCGGGCTTGGCGCGCGGCGCCGGCTTGATCGGGGCTGGGGGTTTCATATGTTTGTCTACAAACTGTGTGCAATCGAACGATGCCACAGCATACGTCAGGCATCGCAGTGCCCGCGAGGCTGGTTCGGCCTTGCGGAACCGACGCGTCCGGCAACTCGGAAAACGGCCCTGAAATGCGGCGCCCCCAATCCCTGCCCTTGAAACGTCACCGAATGCCCTTATCATTAGCACTCACTGCCGACGAGTGCTAACAGCCACTTGCTGCCAGTCGAATGGGCACCCGGGCCCAGTCCGGTGTCCGACCACAAACCCGTTTCTTATCCATATCAGGAGATGCAATGAAACTTCGTCCTTTGGCCGATCGCGTGATCGTCAAGCGTGTTGACAGCGAAACCAAGACCGCCTCCGGCATCGTCATCCCCGACGCAGCCGCCGAAAAGCCCGATCAGGGCGAAGTCTTGGCCGTGGGCCCGGGCAAGCGCACCGACAAGGGCGAACTGACCGCACTGACCGTCAAGGTCGGCGACCGCGTCCTGTTCGGCAAGTACAGCGGCCAGACCGTCAAGGTCGACGGCGACGAACTGCTCGTGATGAAGGAAGACGACCTGTTCGCAGTCGTCGAGAAGTAAGCCTTCTCCCCTTCCGATTCATTCAAATCCAATCCATTCGGAGTTAATTCATCATGGCAGCAAAAGACGTAGTCTTCGGCGGAGAAGCCCGCGCACGCATGGTCGAGGGTGTGAACATCCTGGCCAACGCAGTCAAGGTCACCCTGGGCCCCAAGGGTCGCAACGTGGTTCTGGAGCGCTCGTTCGGCGCCCCCACCGTGACCAAGGACGGTGTGTCCGTGGCCAAGGAAATCGAACTCAAGGACAAGCTCCAGAACATGGGCGCCCAGCTCGTGAAGGAAGTAGCCTCCAAGACTTCGGACAACGCCGGTGACGGCACCACCACCGCGACCGTGCTGGCACAAGCCATCGTTCGCGAAGGTTTCAAGCTGGTGGCTGCCGGCATGAACCCGATGGACCTGAAGCGCGGCATCGACAAGGCTGTCACGGCCCTGGTCGCCGAGCTGAAGAAGGCTTCCAAGCCCACCACCACCTCCAAGGAAATCGCGCAGGTCGGCTCCATTTCGGCCAACAGCGACGAAACCATCGGCAAGCTCATCGCTGACGCGATGGACAAGGTCGGCAAGGAAGGCGTGATCACCGTGGAAGACGGCAAGTCGCTGGACAGCGAACTCGACGTCGTCGAAGGCATGCAGTTCGACCGCGGCTACCTGTCGCCCTACTTCATCAACAACCCCGAGAAGCAATCGGCGCTGTTGGACAACCCCTTCGTGCTGCTGTTCGACAAGAAGATCAGCAACATCCGTGACCTGCTGCCGGTGCTGGAGCAAGTCGCCAAGGCTGGCCGTCCACTGCTGATCATTGCCGAAGAAGTCGAAGGCGAAGCCCTGGCGACCCTGGTCGTGAACACGATCCGCGGCATCCTGAAGGTCGTGGCTGTCAAGGCTCCCGGCTTCGGCGACCGCCGCAAGGCCATGCTGGAAGACATCGCTATCCTGACGGGCGGCAAGGTCATCGCTGAAGAAGTGGGCCTGACGCTCGAAAAGGTGACGCTGGCCGACCTGGGTCAAGCCAAGCGCATCGAAGTGGGCAAGGAAAACACGATCATCATCGACGGCGCCGGCGCTGCTGGTGACATCGAAGCCCGCGTGAAGCAGGTGCGCGTTCAGATCGAAGAAGCGACCAGCGACTACGACCGTGAAAAGCTGCAAGAGCGCGTGGCCAAGCTGGCCGGCGGCGTTGCAGTGATCAAGGTCGGCGCTGCCACCGAAGTCGAAATGAAGGAAAAGAAGGCCCGCGTCGAAGATGCACTGCACGCCACCCGCGCTGCCGTGGAAGAAGGCGTCGTGGCTGGCGGCGGCGTGGCTCTGCTGCGTGCCAAGCAAGCTGTGGGCGACTCGGTCAAGGGCGACAACGCCGACCAGGAAGCCGGCATCAAGCTGGTGCTCAAGGCCATCGAAGCGCCCCTGCGCGAAATCGTGAATAACGCCGGCGGCGAAGCCTCGGTGGTGGTGAACGCTGTGTTGGCCGGCAAGGGCAACTACGGCTTCAACGCTGCGAACGACTCGTACGGCGACATGCTCGAACTGGGCATCCTGGACCCGACGAAGGTCACGCGCACCGCACTGCAGAACGCCGCCTCGGTGTCCTCGCTGCTGCTGACGACCGAAGCCATGATCGCTGACGCACCGAAGGAAGAATCGGGTGCCGGCGGCGGCATGCCTGACATGGGTGGCATGGGCGGCATGGGCGGCATGGGGATGTAATTTCGCTCGCCCCCAGGCTGCGCGGCACTTCGTGTCCGCTACGCCAACCCCTACCGGGGGCAACATCTGCGGCCCGGCAAAGCCGGTTCCGCGGTGTTTCGCGAAAGTAAAAAACCCGTCTTGCGACGGGTTTTTTTATGGGCGCTCGGTCTGTGCGTCGCTTATTCGAATTGATCCCGCAGCGCCGCATAGAGCGCCTGGAAGCGCGCACGCCGCACCTTGTGCGTCTCCACGCCTTCCGCCCCCGGAACCAGCTTCTGCTTCACCGGCGGCAGCGTGCACACCTGTGCGACGGCGCCGCCATCGGCCAACCACGCCAGGCGCGCCGCGCCCAGCGCCCCGCCGGTCTCGCTGCCCGCATAGAGCGTGAGCGGTACCTGGAAGATGTCGGCCAGCAACTGGCCCCACCACACGCTGCGCGCACCGCCGCCCACCAGCGCCACTTCGCGCAGCGGCATGTCGGGCGGCAGACGCAGGGTGTCGAAGCCGTCGCGCAGGCCGAAGCTCACGCCCTCGACCACGGCATAGGCAATCTCCGCAGGACCGTGCGCATGCGTCAGCCCGAACAGCACGCCCTGTGCAGCGGGGTTGTTGTGCGGCGAACGCTCGCCAGACAGGTACGGCAGGAACAGCGGGCAGTGCACACGCTGCGACACCGGCACCGACGCCGCAGCCTCCAGCAGCGCCGCCTCGTCGGTGAACCTGAACGCCTTCGCCGCCCAGCTCACCGCGCTCGCGGCCGAGAGCATCACCGACATCTGGTGCCAGCGCTTCGGCAGCGCGTGGCAGAAGGCGTGCATGGCCTGCGCGGGGTTCGGCAGGAAGCGGTCGGTCGACACGAACACCACGCCCGACGTACCGAGCGACACGAAGCCCTGCCCCGGTTCCACCAGCCCCATGCCGACCGCGCTCGCGGCGTTGTCGCCCGCGCCGCCGGCGATCAGCACCGTGCCGCGGCCCACGCCCCACCGCGTTGCCAGCTCGGGCTTGAGCTGCGCCGACACCTCGCTGCCTTCGACCAGCCGCGGCATGTGTTCGCGCGTGAGCCCGGTGGCCGACAGCAACTCGTCGGACCAGTCGCGCGCGCCCACGTCCAGCCACAGCGTGCCCGCGGCGTCCGACATCTCGCTGACCGCCTCGCCGCTGAGCATGAAGCGCAGCCAGTCCTTCGGCAACAGCACGCGTGCCGTGCGCGCAAAGATTTCGGGCTCGTGTTCACGCACCCACATCAGCTTGGGAGCGGTGAAGCCCGGCATCGCCAGGTTGCCCGCGATCGCGCCCAGGCGCGGCACGGCGCGCGCAAGCGCCTCGCACTGCGCGCCGCTGCGCCCGTCGTTCCACAGGATGGCCGGGCGCAGCACCTCGCCCGCCGCGTCGAGCAGCGTGGCGCCGTGCATCTGGCCCGACAGGCCGATGGCGCGCACGGCAGACAGCGCCTCGCCATGGGATGCCTTCAACGCCGCCATCACCTGCTCGAGCGCCTGCCACCACTGCCGCGGCGCCTGCTCCGACCACAGCGGTTGCGGCCGCTCGACCGTGAGCGGCGCACGCGCCACGCCCACGATGCGGTGATCGTCGGCGAGCAGCAGCGCCTTGAGCTCGGACGTGCCGAGGTCGAGTCCCAGGTACAAGATGAACTCCCTGCCGTGTTACGAAGAGACGCCGCTGCCGAAGCGCGTGTCGGCCTGTTTTCTGAATTCGCTCGGCGTCATGCCCTTGATTTCAAGGAAGCGCCGGTTGAAGTTGGCGACGTTGTTGAAGCCCACCTGGTAGCAGATGTCCGTCACGTAGTGGTCGGTCTGCATCAGCAGGTGGCAGGCGCTGTTGATGCGCACGCGGTTGACGAAGTCGGTGAAGCTGTTGCCGGTGGAGCGCCGGAAGAAGCGGCTGAAGCGGCTCTCGCTCATGCCCAGCTCGGCGGCCACGTCCGACATCGAGATCGACTCGGCCATGTTGTTGGTGATGCGGTTGACGATGCCGTTGATCTGGTCGACCTGCGCATCGCCGTCCGCGCCCTGCGCGCCCTGCATCTGCACGCTCGACAGCAGCCGGTAGTCGGTGCACTCCGCCAGATCGGCCAGGAATTCGCAGAACCGACCCAGGCGCCGCACGCCGCGCGCGGCCTTGATGTGGTCCCAGTGCACCTGCGCCTGCGCAGACATGCCGAAGAACTCGATGCCGTGGCGCGCGCGCTCGAGCAGCTGCATCACCTCGCGCAGCTCGGGAATCTCGCTGGCCGCGCGCTCGATGGGCTCGTGGCGGAACTGGATCACCCGGTCGCGCCCCGCGGCGCCGCCTTCGGGCACGTCGAGCGAGATCCAGTTGTGCGGCAGCCGCGGCCCGCACAGCACCAGGTGCCCGGGCTGGAACGGCCCGATCCAGTCACCGATGAAGGCCTTGCCCGAGGTTTCGGTGATCAGGTGCAGCTCGTAGTCTTCATGAAAGTGCCATCGCACCAGCGGACTGGGAAAGCCGTGCGCCAGGCAGCGCACCAGGCCGGTTTCTTCGGGCGCCTCGTAGCCCAGCGAGGGAGAGCGCGCAAAGTCGCGCTCCAGCTCAGGCTGGCGCTGGCGGGGAATCGAACGCTTGCGTGTGGACGTCGTCATGGCAGCACGGTTCAGGACCGGGAAGCAGCACCGGTATTTTGTGCCTCCGCGAGCGCGATGTGAACCGCGGCGAGCGTGGGCGGGTCGGCACCCTCGCGGGCGCAGTTGAGCGCGGCGGCGGTGGCGGCGAAGCGCATCACCTCGCGCCAGGCCTCGTCGCCCAGTTCGCCGAGCTGCGCCGGCCGCTCGACGCCGTGCGCAAGCAGCGAGACCGACAACCCGGCCGTGAAGGTGTCTCCCGCGCCGATGGTGTCGACCACCTGCACGCGCGGCGCAGCCACGGCCATGGGCGCGTGCCCCGTGCGCCAGAGCGTTGCGCCGTGCCCGCCGCGCGTGACGATCACGGCACGCGCCCCGGCTTTCAGGATGTCCGCGGCCAGGGCGTCGACCGGTTGCCCGGGCGCGAGCAGTTCGGCATCTTCGTCGCTGAGCTTGACCAGGTCGGCCAGCGCGAACCAGCCCGTCACGCGTGCTCGGTAGCCGACCATGTCCGCAATCAGGCTGGGCCGCACGTTGGGGTCGAACACGATCACGCAGCGACCCTTGTTCGCCGTGATCAGGTCGGTGATGCGCGTGGCAGCCGGCTGCTGGAGCAGCGAAATCGAGCCGAAATGCAGGAATCGGCAGTCCGCCGGCAGCTGCGGCAGCGGCTCGGGCGCCCAGGTGGCGTCGGCGCTGCCCTGCGTGTAGAACGCGTAGCGGTTGGTCTGCGGCGTGCGCTCGACGAAGGCCAGCGTGGAAGGCGCATTGCTGCGCAGCACGAAACTCGTGTCCACGCCGTTGCTCTGCAGGAAACCCATCAGCCGCTCGCCGAACAGGTCGGTCGAGAGCTGCGTGAAGAAGCCTGTCGGCTGCCCGAGCCGGGCGCAGGCCACCGCCGTGTTGAGCGGCGAGCCGCCCTCGTGCCCCAGGAAGGCCAGGGTGCCCGCCTCGCTGGCGGTGAAATCGATGAGGGCTTCGCCCGTGAGTGCTATGCGCATGGTGTCTGGATTCTCGATCAGGGCAAGGCGCTCGCATCGGCCAGGAAGCCGCGTTCGGCGGCCAGCGTCGCGGAATGGTCGAGCAGTTCGGCAAAGAGACGCGGCGGAATGGTGATGGCCCCCACGCCGACCCCCAGCAACGAAAGATACGCCTCGCGCGAGCGAATGCTGGCCACCAGCAGCCGTGTGCCGGACGAAGGCCGCTGCGCGACCAGCGACTGCATCTGCGCAATCAGCGCCAGCCCGTTGGCGCCCGCGTCTTCGAGACGCCCGAGGTACGGCGCCGCGTAGGCCGCACCCAGTTGCGCCGCAAAGTGCGCCTGCTCGGGCGCATACACGGCCGTCCAGGTGACGGGCACGCCCTGCGCAATGAGCCGCGCGCCGGCATCCAGGCCCTGGCGCGTGGCGGGGATCTTGATGACGAGCTGGCCGCGGTTGAAATGCGACAGCAAGGCGCGCGCGTCTTCGAGCATGCCGTCGACCTCGCTGGAATACACCTGGGCCTGCACCTGGCGTGCACCCAGTTCGATGCAGCGCTTCAGCAGCCCCGGCAAGGCAGCACGGCCGACGCCTGCACGAAGCAGCAGGGTCGGGTTGGTGGTCACGCCGTGCACCACCGGGTGCGGCAGGCAGGCCTGCAGTTCGCTCAGGTCGGCGCTGTCGAGGTACAGGTGGAAGTCTTCATTCATGGCTCGGGTCGCATACAGGAGGATCAGCTCATGACGTTGCCGCCATCGACATTGAGCGTCTGCGCCGTGATGTAGCGCGCCTCGTCGCTGGCAAGGAACACCGCCGCGCCGGCAATGTCACTCGGCGAGCCCATCCGCCCGAGCGGCACCGCCAGCCCGACCTGCCGCTTCTTCTCCCCGGGCTGCAGTCCTTCGGCCTTGGCGAACAGGCTGTCGACGTGGTCCCACATCGGCGTGTCGACCACCCCCGGCGAAATGCCGTTCACGCGAATGCCGTGCGGCGCCATGGCCAGCGCGGCGCTCTGCGTGTAGCTGATGACGGCCGCCTTGGTCGCGCAGTAGTGCGACACCAGCGCCTCGCCGCGCCGCCCCGCCTGCGAGGCCATGTTGATGACCGAGGCACCCTGCGTGCCTGCCTCGACCATGTGGCGCAACACCGCCTGCATCACGAAGAACATGCCCTTCACGTTGACGGCGAAGAGCCGGTCGAACGAGGCCTCGTCGCTGTCCAGCAGCGGCGCCAGGTCGAACACCGCCGCGTTGTTGAACAGCGTGTGGATCGGCCCGAACGCCACTTGCGCCCCGGCCAGCATGTGCGTGATGGCCTGCGTGTCGGTGACGTCGGCGGCAATGTACGCCAGGCTGTCCGGGTGGCGCTGCTGGAGTTCGCGCACCGCGTCGGGTGCGGCGGTCGCGCGGTCGATCACGCTGCAGCGCGCGCCTTCGGCAATGCACGCCTCGGCCACGGCCAGGCCGATGCCGCCGCCCGCGCCGGTCAGCAGAACATGGCGGTCTTGAAGACGTGGGGTCATGGCTGGCTTTCGGTCTGGATGAAACGCGCAACGCGCTCGCTGGCACGGCGCACGGCATCGATCAGGCGGGCATCGGCGGCAAGGGGACCCCACAGCCCCGCGTCCGAGCACAGCGCGACGACCGGATCGGCCGCGTCGCAGATCGCGTGCGCCACCGCTTCGTCCATGCCCTGGTCCTGGTAGGCATAGGGCAGCGTGCCCTTGTGCCAGCGCTGCAGGAACGCCAGGAACAACGCGGGCAGCATCGCCACGCTGTCGATGCCGTGGCCGGCCGCCAGGCGCTCGCGCACCGTCGGCGCAATGAAGCCCGGGATCTTCGAGAAACCGTCCGCCGCCACGCGCTGGTTGGTGTCGCGGATGGCGGGGTTGCCGAAGCGGTCGAGCACCACGTCGCGGTACGCCGCGAGGTCGATCGGGCTCGGGGTCAGGCAGGGAATGACGTCGTCGGTAACGTAGTCGAACGCCATCTTCCGGATCGCCGCATCGTGCGTGCCTTCATGAATGAAGCCCAGCCCCACCAGCGTGCCCGCCCAGGCGATGCAGCTGTGCGTGGCGTTGAGGATGCGGATCTTGGCTTCCTCGTACGGCTGCACCGATGCCACCAGCTCCGCGCCCACGCGGCCCCAATCGGGCCGGCCGGCCGCGAAGTCGTCTTCGACGACCCACTGGATGAAACTCTCGCCGGTGATGGCGGCGGCATCGTCGCGGCCCGTGGCGGCCTTCACGCGTGCGCGCAGCTCGGGCGGCGGGCGCGGCGTGATGCGGTCGACCATCGCGTTCGGGCAGCGCGTGTTCGCCTTCACCCAGGCCAGCAGGCCGGTGTCGCCCGCGAGCGCAATGAACTCCAGCAGGCCCGCGCGGAAGCGCTCGCCGTTGTGGCGCAGGTTGTCGCAGTTCAGCAGCGTGACGGCGCCCGCATTCGCTTCCTTGCGCGCACGCAGGATGGCGCACAGCGCGCCGTAGATGGTCACGTTGTCGCCGCCGGCCTCGCCGCGCCGCGCGCGCGCTACATCGGCCGCGAGATCGCCGAACGACAGGTCCAGCTTGCCTTTGTCGTCGAGGTAGTAGCCGGCTTCGGTGACGGTGAACGACACGATGCGCGTGGAAGGCGTCGCGCCGCGCGCGATCACGCTGGCCAGCGAGCGCTCCCAGGGCAGCACCTCGCGGATGGCCTCGATCTCTTCGTAGCGGTACTCGCCCGCCGGCGACACCGTTTCGAGCGTGTAGCGTCCGCCCTGCGCCTGCAGCGCCGCGACGATGTCGGCCATGTCCGGCCGGATGTTGGCGCCCGACAGCGACCAGCGGGTGTCGCCCGCGTCGATCAGCCGCTGCAGGTACACCGCCTGGTGCGCGCGATGGAACGAGCCCAGGCCGAGATGAAGCACCGTGAACTCCGTGGGAGCCGGTGGAATGTGCGCGATGGTCACGGCAATGTCCGTTGAAATGGCGTTGAAGGAATCGGGCTCACGCGCTGACCGAACGGCCTTCGCGGTTGAACAGATGGAGCACGGAGGGGTCGAGCTCCACAGCCACGTCGTCGCCGGCCTGCAGCGGCGTGCGGTCGTTCTGGCGGGCGACGAGCGGCACGCCCCCCACGTCGACGTGAATCAGCGTGTCGGCGCCCAGCGCCTCGATGAGCTCGACGCGGCCCTGCACGTCGGACACCGGCGCGCCCTGCCTCGCGTGCACGCGCAGGCCTTCAGGGCGCACGCCCAGGAAACCGTCCGCGGGCAGCCTGCCGCCGGTGGCGGCCGAGAAGCTGGGAATGGCATTGGCGGCCACCATGTTCATCGACGGCATGCCGATGAACTGCGCCACGAACTGGTTGGCCGGGCGGTCGTACAGCGCCAGCGGCGTACCGACCTGCTCGATGAGCCCGTCCTTGAGCACCACCACGCGGTCGGCCAGCGTCATGGCCTCGACCTGGTCGTGCGTCACGTAGATGGTGGTCGCGCCCAGCGCGCGGTGCAGCTTGTGGATTTCCACACGCGTGTTGCCGCGCAGCGCCGCGTCGAGGTTGGACAGCGGCTCGTCGAACAGGAACACCTTGGGCGCGCGCACGATGGCGCGCCCGATGGCCACGCGCTGGCGCTGGCCGCCCGACAGGTCCTTGGGCGTGCGGTCGAGGTATTGCGTGAGGTTGAGGGTGGTGGCCGCATGCTCGACCTTGGTCTTGATCTCGCTCTTGGAAACGCCCGCGAGCTTGAGTGCGAACGACATGTTGTCGTACACGCTCATGTGCGGATAGAGCGCGTAGCTCTGGAACACCATCGCCAGGTCGCGCTTGCCCGAGGGCGCCCAGGTGATGTCCTTGCCGTCGAGCATCAGGCTGCCGCTGGTGATGGGCTCGAGCCCGGCAATCAGCCGCAGCAGCGTCGACTTGCCGCAGCCCGAAGGCCCGACGAAGACGATGAACTCGCCCTTCTGGATCTGCAGGTCCACACCCTTGATGATGTCGACTTCGCCGAAGCTCTTCTTGATGTTCTTGAGTTCGAGGTAGGCCATTCACAACTCCTTGATTGCTTGTGGGCAGGCTGCCGAAGCACCTGCACGGGTCGAAAGCGCGCAGCGAAATGCGGGAGCTGCCGCGGAACCGGCTTTGCCGGGCTGCTGGCAGCGCTCCCTCGAGAGGGTTGGCGAAGCGACACGAAGTGCGCGAAGACTGGGGGTGTTCATTTCACGGCGCCGAAGGTCAGGCCCTGGACGAGCTGCTTCTGGCTGAACCAGCCGAACACCACGATGGGCGCGATGGCCATCAGCGAGGCGGCCGACAACTTGGCCCAGAACAGGCCTTCGGGGCTGGAGTACGAGGCGATGAGCGTCGCCAGCGTGCCGGCCTTGGCGGAGGTGAGGTTGAGCGCCCAGAAGGCCTCGTTCCAGCTCAGCACCAGGCACAGCAGGCCGGTCGACGCGAGCCCGCCGACCGACAGCGGCAGCACCACGTGGCGGAACTCGGTCCACAGGCTCGCGCCGTCCATGCGCGCGGCTTCCAGGATCTCGTTCGGAATGTCCTTGTAGGCGCTGTAGAGCATCCACACCATGATCGGCAGGTTCGACAGCGTGAACACGATGGTCAGCGCGGTGAGCGAGTCCAGCATGCCCGCGGTCTGCGCGAGCACGTAGATCGGCACCAGCGCGCCCACGGCCGGCATCATCTTGGTGGAGAGCATCCACATCAGGATGTCGCGCGTTCGCTTCGTGCGGAAGAACGCCATCGAGTACGCCGCAGGCGCCGCGATCAGCAGGCCCAGGATGGTCGAGCCCAGGCTGGTGATGAGCGAGTTGCGCGCGTACAGCAGGTAGTCGCTGCGGCGCTGCACTTCGCCGAAGTTGTCCAGCGTGGGCTCGAAGATGAAGAGCGGTGGCACATGGATGGCCTGCAGCTCGGTCTTGAAGGCCGTGAGGAACAGCCAGCCGAGCGGAAAAAACAAGAGCAGCGCCACGGCCCATGCACCGACGGTGCGCAGCAGCTGGGGAAGGAAGTTGCTGGGTTGCATGATCGTTCCTTCAGTCGAGGTTCTTGCCGATGATTCGGATGAGAAACACCGCCACGATGTTCGCCAGCACCACCGCGAACAGCGCACCGGCCGAAGCCACGCCCACGTCGAAATTCATGAGGGACTGCTTGAAGATCAGGTAGGTCATGTTCGTGCTCTCGTTGCCCGGGCCGCCGTTGGTGGTGATGGCGATCTCGGCGAACACGCTGAGCAGGAAGATCATCTCGATCATGATCACCACGGCCATCGGGCGGGCGAGGTGCGGAATCGTGAGATAGAAGAAGCGCTGGAACGAGCTCGCGCCGTCCATGCGCGCGGCCTCCATCTGCTCGCGGTCCAGCGACTGCAGCGAGGTGATGAAGATCAGGCAGGCGAAGGGCAGCCACTGCCAGGCCACCATGACGATCACCGAGAACAGCGGCACGTCGGTGAGCCAGTCCACCGGCGCGGCGCCGAAGAAGCGCCACAGGTCGGCCAGCACGCCATAGATGGGGTTCATCATCATGTGCTTCCACAGCAGGGCATTGACTGCGGGCATGACGAAGAACGGCGAGATGAGCAGCACGCGCACGATGCCGCGCCCCGGGAAGGGCTCGTTCACCAGCAGCGCGAGCAGCACGCCGAACACCACCGTGATGACGATCACGCTGCCGATCAGCAGCAGCGTGTTCCATGTGGCCGGCCAGAAGTCGGGGTCGGTGACGAAGTAGTGAAAATTCTCGAGGCCCGCGAACGTGCGTTCGCCGGGTTGCATGAGGTTGTAGTTGACGAACGAGAAATACAACGTCATCAGCAGCGGCACGATCATCCAAAGGAAGAGCGTGAGCACCGCGGGCGCCATGAGGGCGCGGGGCAGGAGTCTTTTCATGAGGTATCCCTTCTTGTGGTCCCTGGCTCCTTCCCCCGCTGGGGGAAGGCCGGGATGGGGGCTGCCTGTTCAGGCGCGGCGTTGTCGCGCGCGCCGCATGCCCCCACCCCTACCCTCCCCCGTAAGGGGAGGGAGCAAAGCCCGCAGGCTTTACTTGTAGTACCCGCCCTTTTTCATCTCGCGCTCCGCGGCGGTCTGCGAGGTCTTCAGCGCCTGGTCGACCGTGACCTTGCCCGACAGCGCCGCGCTCATCTGCTGACCCACCGCCACGCCGATGGCCTGGAACTCCGGAATGGCCGCGTACTGCACGCCGACGTACGGCGACTTGGGCAGCGTGCTGTCCGTCAGGTTGGCGCTGTCGATGGCCTTCTTCTCGGCTTCGGCGAACTTGGCGACCTTCTGGAACTCGGGGTTCGCGTAGGTCGACTTGCGCGTGCCGGTCGGCACCGAGGCCCAGCCGGTCTCCTTGGCCACGAGGTTGATGTAGTCCTTGGACGTGGCCCACTTGATGAACTTCTGCGCGGCCTCGTCCTTGGTCGAGCTGGCCGGAATGGCGAGGTTCCACGACCACAGCCAGTTGGCGCCCTTGGGCGTGCTGGCGGTCGGTGCCTGCGTGAACGCCACCTTGTCGGCCACCTTTGACTGCTTCGGATCGCTGACGAACGAGGCCGCGATGGTCGCGTCGACCCAGGCCGCGCACTTGCCTTCATTGAAGAGCGCGAGGTTCTCGTTGAAGCTGTTGGCCGACGCGCCCGGAGGGCCGTCCTTCTTCATCATGTCGACGTAGAAGGTGATCGCGTCCTTCCAGGCCTTGGTGTCGATCTGCGGCTTCCATTGCATGTCGAACCACTGGCCACCGTTGGTGTTGACCAGCGTGGTCAGGAAGGCCATGTTGTCGCCCCAGCCCGGCTTGCCGCGCAGGCACATGCCGTAGACGCCGCCCTTCGGGTCGTTGGCCTTGTCGGCGAACTCCTTCACCTGCGCCCAGGTCGGCTGGTCGGAAAACTTCACGCCCAGCTTGTCGGCCAGGTCCTTGCGGTACATGAGCATCGAGCTCTCGCCGTAGAACGGCGCCGCGTACAGCTTGCCGTCGGTCGACAGGCCGTTGCGGATGGCGGGCAGCAGGTCGTCGATGTCGTAGGCCGCATCGGTGGCGATGGGCTTGAGCCAGCCCTTCTTCGACCAGATCGGGGTTTCGTACAGGCCGATGGTCATCACGTCGAACTGGCCGCCCTTGGTGGCGATGTCGGTGGTCACGCGCTGGCGCAACGTGCCTTCTTCGAGCGTGACCCACTTCAGCTTGATGTCGGGGTTGGCTTTCTCGAAGAAGGGGGTGAGCTTCTGCATCTCGATCATGTGGCCGTTGTTCACGGTCGCGATCACGAGTTCGGTGGCGGCCTGGGACACGACGCCCGTGCCGATGAGTGCGAGGACGAGGCCCGCTTTCAGAAAACGCTTCATGTTGTCTCCTAGAGGTGAGCGACGCCCTCTTGTTGTCGGGTCGCCGTGGGGGGATTCTGGAGAAACGCCGTTGCAGCTTTGGTACTTCGACGGACAGCAATGGTACTTTCATGCACTACTTGACTGGGATATTCCCTAGTTACTGCAATACAGCATGCATGTTGCGGGGTCCAAAGGCCACAGCCGCCCAGCGACTGCTGCAACCGCCATGGCGGAGATCCACGCGTCTCACCAAGCGAGACCAATGCGGGTCGCGTGACATGCGCAGCGCAAACCGCAGGCCTCCAGCGTTTGAGACAACACTGAGAAACTTATTTACTTTTCGATTGAAATATCCAAGATTTCATCTTTTTATTTTTCGTACGAAATGTCCTTTATCAAATCAAGCACTGCCTCACGCTCCCTGGAGGTCAGTCTATCTCTTGGATCAATCTCAAAATTAAAACACTGCGATTGAGCACGACAGATCAAATAGGTGTAAGTCGGCGTTTTCTGCCCGTCTCCAAAAAGATAATCAGAATAAGCAATCAAGCCACTCCAATTACGCCCATGTATTTTTCGTTGCCATGCGACGTGCCGAAAATAACGACCACCTGCATCCTCCTGCCGCATCAATTGAATCGGCGTCAGCGATTTCTTAGATGGGGCACGTGACCCCTCACCAATGCAATTAAAAACAATATTGGCTGCCACCTCTTTTTGCAAAATTCTCAAATTAATTCGGAAATCAAAATTGACGTATTTGGCAGAATCAAAAACACCTTCTTTTATCTCCTCCGAAATAATTTCCCTGGTTATTTCCTCTCCAAGATCGTAGCCGCATTCAATCTTGAGCCTGTCTGCAGCAGTGGGGCTAGAAAAATCCGTAGCTTTTGCATTGCAGGGCAGATGAAGGGCGAGAACCATCCAGAGAATGGATACTGATTTCATACGGCCCTTTGCTGAACGTAGCTCTCTGGCTGAGGCTCGTAAATTTGTTGGGAATTCTCGAACAAAGGAACATCAGCCAAAACCATTAAAGCGTTCACAAATGCGACTGAGCGATCAACCAATCCGTTCATGTTGGGTGGATTTTGTCCCGTCGCGCCAGGAAAATTAACGGCAGTGGCGCAGTTGACGAAGGATTGGTTGTAATACCATATCTTCACCCCATTGCTTCCGGTCGATATCGTTCTTCGCTGATTTACGCCTTGCATATCTGCATACTTGTTAGCATTGTCGACTTGCGCGCGACTGGGATTTGCGGCATCTGGCGCTGACTTATTGTCCCAGACCCAATAGGCGCAGGCACTTTGTGCCGCATGGTGCGGATCGGTGCCAATTTCATCGCGCCAGATAGTTTCTTGATTGCCTTGCGGAAATGAAGGGGCACGCCCCACGAACCTGAAATATTTATAATAGTTGTTTCTTCCACCATTCATATTTCCATTCGGATTCGTCAGCTGCAAAAATCCACGGCCATACCACCCTTGATGGAGCGCTGGATTTCCACCATTCCCCTCCTTCAAATAGCGAAACCACTGCGTCTCTTGTGTCGAATTACCAAAAAAGCAAGCCTGCCTGATGGGTGTATTTATCAAGAATTTTCTCAGCGAAAAATTCAGTTCGGCGGCATGAATCGAGAGGAAATTTTGTGCTGCCGACAAACTAGGCGACTCCCAGATCGCAGCCGAGCTTGAATTGTGGCTCCCGGGCTTTCTGATGATATTTACAGGTATCAGCTTAGCCAACTCTCTTTTGCTCAGCCACCCGCACATCCTGAAGTGCTTGATGAACTCCCTGGGATGAAAGTGCCAGTGCTTGATCGTCAGGCGGCTTTTGTCTTCAGCAGGCAGGTCCTCCCAGAAGCAAAGCTTCTGAGCGAAGTCCGCCATTTCGGTGAAGTCGGTTTCGTCTTCCAGCGGATACGGCATCGAGGGATTTCCGGTCTCCCTCGTCCATGCCCAGCGCTTGCGCACTTCATCCTTGGCCCATTCGGTCGGAAACTTGCAAATGGTCTTGGCCAATTTCTCCTGCACATCAGACTTGCACAGGTTCTGCATGCGGTCAGCGGCCTTCTGCGCTGGCGTGAGGACCGTTGTGGCACCGGTTTGAGGTGGCGAGGTCAGCATCGCGTTGATCGCGGCCGAGTCGCAGCGGCTGTTGTCGTCGGTCACGTCATCGTCGATCAGCTTCCAGCCTGCCCACTGCGGGAAATCGGCATCGCTGAATTTCCTGGTGTTGCTGGCATTCAGATTGATCCAGACACCGCCTGATTGGCCCGGCACGACGACCTTGCGCCAGTGGGCTGCATTTGCGGGCAAGGAGTCCGTGCCCAGATTTCGACCGAAGCGCAGCAACTCGTACCAGCCACTGGGGCTGCTGTGGAGCTGGTCGGCTGCGCTCAGCCGGCCATGGCGCGCGTTTGCCTCGGTGTAGAGGTTGTATTCGGCATCGGCTTCTCGCGGCGCCGTTCCGACGATGCCGCCGCTGAGCTTGTATGTGGTGAGCGTGGCGCTACCCGCTTCATACCGGATGCCGATGACCAGGTCGTCGTTGCCACTGTCGCCGGCAGCCGTGGCCCCGGGGACGCCGGCTGGCTGCGCGCTGTACCACGGGCTCTTGGCGGGCACCAGCACATACATCTGGCCGTAAACCGCATCGATGCGACCGCTGCCACCGACAGCCAATTCCCCGGTGCTGCGTCCGACGAGCTTGAGGGTGTCGGCATCGCCCGCGATGATTTCCAGATGGATGCGGTCGCTCTCGCCATGAATGGTGCCAGCAAGTCCCAGCTTGTCCTTGCGATAGATGGCCCTGCCGACAGCGGGCAGGTCGCGATCCAGTTGCCGAAGATGTTGGGTGATGGAGTAGTAGGTGACGGTGACAGGCGTGGAGCCTTGCGCGCCGATCTCGCTCACGTGACGGATCACGACGCAACCCGTCGAATGGTCCTCGTTGTCGTAGCGCGCGTTGCCTGCGTCGCGTCTGAAGACCACGGTGCCGTCGGCAATGGCGCGCACGGGCTCCGTATTGGTGGGGGCGTGGATGTGAAGTCCGCCATGCCAGCCCATGGCCTGACTGATCGGGTAGGCACCACTGCCGACAATGCCACCGGGCATGACGCTACTGACGCACTGACCGTCATAGACGGGGATGTCGCTCAACGACAGGAAGGGAGGGCTGATGATCATGTCAATCGAGCTCAGAGAGAGAAGGGAAACTTGCCGTTTGTCTTCGGCAATACCTGGGGCACGTCGAAGGAAGTAACGGCCACCGGCAAGCTGTCGGGCCCCGCAAAGCTGTGCGTGGCCGCGTGCTCGCGCCACACCCCAGTGGTGCCATGCACGATGCCCGAGGCGTCCCACCGGGTGTAGCTGCTCCCCCCGTTGATCAGGATCTCTTCCTTGGCGGTGATGCTGATCCTGTGGGCCTCCAGCTTGATGTCGAGCTTGGCCATGAGCTTGATGCTGTTCTGCAGCGCCACGATGTCGATGCCTGCGGTGGCGGCCGTCAGGCGAATGGCCTTCCAGGCAAACAGGCGCATCGCATCCTTCACGCTCACCAGAAAGCCCTTGCCCGCACTGACGCTGGTATGCCCGCCGCTTGTCAACGCGTTGTGCCCGACGCTTGCAATGTGCGTCGTCGTCCCGGCGGTGCTGTGAATGCCTGCCGGGCTGGCAAGCACCAGGTGGGGTTCATCGAGTTCCGGGAACTGCCCTTGCGCAGTGCCGCCGCGCTTGCCCTTGACCGCGTCGTTGTGTTCCTTCAGGACCTTCGTGACGGCATCCTGATCGCCCGCTTCGTGCGCCTTGACCTGCTGCGCCAGCTCGCTCATTCCCTCGTGCAGATCGCGCGCCTGCGTGAGCCTGACGAGGGTCTCCCCCATGTCGGTGATGTGCGCCTGCGCGTTGGGCCTGGCTTGCGTGGTGACCAACAAGCCTTGCGCGGCGCGGATCGCACCGTGGCCGTCGGTGCGCAGTTCGACGCCTTGGCCGCGGTCGTCCTTGCGGCCGGTCGTGTCTTCGATACGCCCGATGTGCCCCAGGCTCAAGCTGCTGCTCAGGTGGTCGCTCTTGAGCTGCGCCTGGATCTTGCCGGGATGGTCGTCCAGTTCGAGATGGTTGCCGCGGACACTCTGGCCTTGTCCATCGGCACTCAGTTCACGGCTGCGAAAACCCGAGAGGTGCTTTTGCCCGGGCAGTTGCCTGGGCGGCATGTTCAGCCGGTTGTAGACGCGCCCGGTGACGATGGGGCGATCAGGGTCCCCGTTCTCGAAGTCGACGATCACCTCCTGGCCGATGCGCGGCACATGCATGGCGCCGAAGTTGGTGCCGGCCCAAGAGGAGGCCACACGTATCCAGCAGGAAGAATTTTCGTCCTTCGTGCAGTAGCGGTTCCAGTGGAAGCTGACCTTGATGCGGCCGTATTCGTCGGTCCAGATGTCCTGGCCGCTCGGGCCGGTGACGATGGCGGTCTGCGGCCCGGCGGTGCTCGGCTTGGGTTGCGACTGCGGTGAGCGAAAGATCTTGCTGGCGGGTTGGACTTCGAAGTCGGCGTAGCACACGTAGCCGTCTTGGCCGCTGGCATGCGCGCTTTCGTGCAGGCGCAAGGTGCTGGCGATGACCAAGTACTCGAGGTTCGCCGCATCCTGCGGGTAGTTGATCAGAGAGAAGGTGCATCCTGTGACGACCGCACGCAGGTTCCCGCTTCCCCGGCCGCGGCTGCCAGGGGCGCCGGTCGCCTCCATGCGCGTGCGCGCCAGGTCGCGGCCTTCATCAGGATCGCTGTAATCACCCGGCCACTTGTACAACTCATAGGTGTTGTTGCCCGTGTTGCGCGGCATCTTGGAGATCTGCCGAAGCCTGGCACGCGGCTTGGTGAAGTCGAAATCGTCGGTGACCCATTGGCTCGATTCGAGGCTCTCGCTGCTGCAGAACTCGTTGCAGTGCTCTTCGTCGACCTGGTGCCCTGGCGGGTAGTAGCTGATGACCCTGTAGGCCCCGCTCTCGAAGGTTTTGTGTGCCCCCACGTCGTCCACCAACACCAGCCGGTGAGCAGCATCCTTGTGCTCGAAGAAATAGTAGATACCGAACTCCTGCATCAGCCGCGTGATGAACTCGAAGTCCGTCTCGCCGTACTGCACCTGGAACACGCGCTGCGGGTAGCGATGGGTGACCCGCTTTTCAGTGGGAAAGCTGTAGTCGGCCAGCACCTCTTCGATGATCTCCAGCGGCGTCTTGTTCTGGAAAATCCTGTAGTCACTGGTGTGGGTGGCCAGGATCAACCATGGGCGCAGAACGATCTCGTAGATGCCGCGGCGGTTCTCGTGCTGCACGAACCGGGCGCTGGTGACGAGGCCGTTGATTTCGCGGATGCCTGCGCCCGTTCGGGCCGCTACACCGAAGCCCTTGCCGTCGAGCTCGATGCAAACACCGAGCTCCTTGCCGATGAGTTGCTTGACCGGAACATTGGCCGTGACGTACTCGGTGAGTGCCGGGCTGTCGGGCGTCTGCAGCCGGACGGTGTATTCGAAGAGTTCGCCCAACGACTCGTGGCCGTCGAGCGATTTGAATTCCAGCGCGGGGTTGCCCAGCAGGCTGGGCATTGCAACGCTGTCGACGGAGATTGTTCGTGAGCTGGTGAAGATGGAAGAAGGCACGCACAGACCTTGACGAGTGATCGTCCAAGAAGTCTCAGGGGTGCGTGCGCTGCACCATTGCAAACAATGGTCGCCCGGCCTCCATAGCCGAACAAAGCCAAAAAGAGTGAGAAGTAATTTGCAGAATCCGCGCACCGCGGCGCGGTCGGGCCGTCTCGCTCACATGGCTTCTGCGCGGCGCGCCGGCGTCGGCGCCCGCTGCAAATCGCTACCGCGAGCTAAGGCGCCGCAGCAATCCCGCCGTCGAGGCGTCCAGGCCCGTGATGTCGCCCGAGGCGAGGCGCGGCTCGATGTCTTTCGCGAGCACCTTGCCCAGCTCCACGCCCCACTGGTCGAAGCTGTTGATGCCCCACAGCGCACCGCTGGTGAACACGCGGTGCTCGTACATCGCGAGGAAGGCGCCCAGGGATTCGGGCGTGAGCTTCTCGAACACGAAGAACGTGCTCGGCCGGTTGCCCGGAAAGTTCTTGTGGCCGCCTTCGTCGAGCTTGCCCACCATCAAGGCCTGCGCCTGCGCGAGCGCATTGGCCAGCAGCTTGGGGTGGTGCCCTTCGAGGTCGTGCGCCGCGTCGCGCACCGCCACGAATTCGAGCGGAATCACGTCCGTGCCCTGGTGCAGCATCTGGAAGTACGCATGCTGGCCGTTGGTGCCGGGCTCGCCCCACAGCACGGGCGACGTGCCGAAGGCCACCGGCTTGCCGCTCGCGTCGACCTGCTTGCCGTTGCTTTCCATCTCCAGCTGCTGCAGGTAGGCCGGCAGGCGCTTCAGGGCGCTGTGGTACGGCGCGATGCCGCGGCTCGTGAACTTGTGGAAGTTGCGGTACCAGACGTCGAGCAGGCCCAGGCGCACCGGCAGGTTCTGTGCGAGCGGTGCGGTACGGAAGTGCTCGTCCATCGCATGCGCACCGGCCAGCAGCCGGCGAAAGCCCTCGGGGCCGATGGCCAGCGCGATCGGCAGGCCGATGGCCGACCACAGCGAATAGCGCCCGCCCACCCAGTCCCAGAAGCCGAAGGTGGTGTCAATGCCGAACTTGTTCGCTGCTTCCACGTTCGTGGTGAGTGCCGCGAAATGCCCGGCGATGTCCGTTCCGCCCGACTGCTCGTACCAGCGCTTGGCCGACTGCGCGTTCGTCATCGTCTCGGTGGTGGTGAAGGTCTTCGAGGCAATGAGAAACAGCGTGTGCTCCGGTGCCAGGCCCTTCAGCACGCCCGCCAGCTCATGCCCGTCGACGTTCGAGACGAAATGAAAGCGCTTGCCCGGCGCGGCGAATTCGGCGAGCGCCAGCACCGCCATCTGCGGGCCGAGGTCGGAGCCGCCGATGCCGATGTTGACCACGTCGGTGATCGTGTGGTCGCCGCGCACCTTCTCGGCATAGGCCAGCATGGCGTCGAGCGTGGCGTGCACCTCGCGCAGCTCGTTCGCCGTCTTGGCGCCGGTCGGCGCATCGGCAGGCGCGCGCAGCAGCGTGTGCAGCACGGCGCGGTCTTCGGTGTTGTTGATGTGCTCGTCCGCGAACATGGCGTCGCGGTGCGCCTCGAGGCCGCATTCGCGCGCCAGCGTGAGCAGCAGCTCTTCGGTGCGCGCGTCGATCAGGTTCTTCGACAGGTCGGCGAAGACATAAGGCGCCTCCTGGCTGAAGCGCGCGAAGCGCCCGGCGTCGTCGACGAAGGCGTGGCGCACGTCGAACTGGCGCCCGGCGACGTCGAAACTGGATTGCAGCTGCGCCCAGGCCGGCGCGCGATCGCAGCGTTGGGTCATGGCCATGTTTACTTGCCGCTTTCCTGCATGAGCTTTTCGAGCTTCACGGCGTCGGCCGCGAAGGCGCGAATGCCTTCAGCCAGCTTCTCGGTGGCCATGGCGTCTTCGTTGAGCGCGAAGCGGAAGCCCGCCTCGTCGTAGCTCACCTTCCTGGCATCGCCCTGGGTTGCAGCAGCCTTGGCGTCGAGCGCGTGTTCGAGCGGCTCGTTGCTTGCGGCCAGCTCGGCCAGCAGCTCGGGGCTGATGGTCAGCAGGTCGCAGCCGGCCAGCGCCTGGATCTGGCCCACATTGCGAAAGCTCGCGCCCATGACTTCGGTCTTGATGCCGTGCTGCTTGTAGTAGTTGAAGATTTCTCGCACCGACTTCACGCCGGGGTCGTTGGCACCCGCGTTGGCGGCCTCGTCCCACTTGGCGCCGGCCGACTTCTTGTACCAGTCGTAGATGCGGCCCACGAAGGGCGAAATGAGCTGCACGCCCGCGGCGCCGCAAGCCACGGCCTGCGCGAACGAGAACAGCAGCGTGAGGTTGGTGCGGATGCCGCGCTTTTGCAGTTCGCGCGCGGCCTCGATGCCCTCCCAGGTGGAGGCCACCTTGATGAGCAGGCGCTTCTCGGTGTCGATGCCTTCGGCCTTGTAGAGCGCCACGATGCGCTCGCCGCGGGCGATGGTGGCGGCCGTGTCGAAGGACAGGCGGGCGTCGACTTCGGTGGACACGCGGCCCGGAATGATCTGAAGGATTTCGGTGCCGAAGTTGACCAGCAGGCGGTCGATGACCTCGTCCAGCGGCTTGCCGGCGTGCTTCTTCACGGTTTCGTCCAGCAGGGGCCGGTATTCGGGCTTCTGCACGGCCTTCAGGATGAGCGACGGGTTGGTGGTCGCATCCTGCGGCTTGGAAACGCTGAGCTGCTTGAAGTCACCGGTGTCTGCGACGACGGTGGTCCACTGGCGGAGGGCATCGAGTTGGTTCATGAAATCATTATCCTGTGCGGGTGGTGACAAGTCCTGCACGCAGTTGCGCGTCGGCCTATGTTTTCATGCGCACCGTAGCACGGGTTTTCGCGCGGTTCCATCAGCCTGATGCCTGTGGGGTTGTATGTCCGCCGGGGGCTTGCACAGTGCGTCGTTTCCAGCCTCCCGGCCCTACATCGGCTGTGGTCCGTGACTGACGGCCAAGTGCCCACCCTGGGGCTACCCTTCGGAACAAGCCGAACGTTTTCATCCCCTTCAGGAGTGCCCCCCATGACCCAACGCCCTCGCCCCGCCACGCCCGTCGCCCGGCCTTTCGACGACCGCCGCACCAGCCACGCGATCGGCGTCATGGCCACGGCCTTCGTCGTGGGCGGCGTGGCCACCTGGCTGGCTCTGGGCGCGGCTCGCACCGCGCGCGCCCAGCCGGCAGGCCCGGCCGATGGCGCGCCGCTGATGAGGGCGCCGCTGCAGGTGGTTGCGCCGGTCGACCTGCAGCGCTATGCCGGTATCTGGCACGAGCAGGCCCGCCTGCCCAACCGGTTCCAGAAGCAATGTGCCGGTCCGGTCACGGCCGAGTACACGCCGCAACCCGATGGCACTGTGCAGGTGCTGAACCGTTGCGTGCGGCAGGACGGCAATTTCGACGAAACCATCGGCTCCGCCCGCGTGGTGCCGGTGGCGGGCCAGCCCGGGGCGGGCCGTCTGGAGGTGCGCTTCGCCCCTTCGTGGCTCAGCTGGCTGCCGCTGGTGTGGGGCGACTACTGGATCCTGAAGCTGGACCGCGACTACCAGGTCTCGCTGGTCGGCACGCCCAACCGCGAGTACCTGTGGGTGCTGTCGCGTGCGCCGCGCCTGGATGCCGCCGTGCTCGAAGCGGAGCTGGACTACGCCCGCAGCCTGGGGTTCGACACCGACAAGGTGGTGTTGACCGGCAGGTAGCGCTGCAGCTGCGACGGCAGCATGGCCGGCGCGGTGCAATGGATGGCGTGCCAGCCGAAGGCGCGCGCCATCTCGACGTTGGCGGCCGAATCGTCGATGAACACCGTTTCTTCAGGGTCGAGGCCATGGCGCATGGCCAGCACCTCGTAGATCTCGCGCTCGGGCTTGAGAAATTTGACATCTCCCGAGAACACCCCTCCGTCGAACCGGCGCATGAAAGCGTGCCGGCGCTCGATGGCTCGGGCATACGGCGCGGGCATGTTCGACAGGTAGTACAGCCGCAGCGGCTGGCCCGCCTCCCTGTGGGCGATCAGCTGCTCGAGCATCTCGACCGTGACGCCGATGGGCTCCAGCCGCTCGCCCAGCCCTTCGAGCATCGCGTGCAGCGGTGCGGTCGGCAACGACAGGCGGGCAGCCATGCGGGCGATGGCGTCGTCCAGCGTGCGGGTGCCGCAGTCGAAGCTGGTCCAGTCGTCGTGATGGAACAGCGCACGCCCCAACGCGGCCGCGGCGGCCTCAGTCGGCGCGTGTTGCGGGAGATGGGTCTGTACCAGGCGGGTGGGCTCCCATGCGAACAGCACGGCACCCAGATCGAAAACCACGTTCATGGCGCCATTGTTTCATGCGCCCGGCACCACGCTCACGCCATGGGCTCCGAGGGACAGCGTCGTCTGCGCGCCAGCCGCCAGCGGGCGGGCCAGGTCGGCCGACACCACGAAGACCGGCCCCAGGGTGGTGTCGAAGCCGTATTCGTAGAAGCTGCCGAGGTACGCCGCCTTGCGCAAGGTCGCCGGCAAGCCGTCGATCGCGCCGATCTGCCAGGCCTCCGGACGCACCGCGACCTTCACCGTGCCGGGGGACACCGCATAGCGCGGCTGCAGCCGCAGCGGGCCCAACACCACGCTGCCGTCGGCCTGGGCCGTGGCGGGAAACACCATCGCCTCGCCCATGAAGCCGGCGACGAACTCGCTCTCGGGGCGCCCGTAGAGCTGCTCCGGCGTGCCGCGCTGGGCGATCACGCCGTGGTCCATCACGATGATCTGGTCGCTCACGGCCAGCGCCTCGCTCTGGTCGTGCGTGACGTAGGCCACCGTGAGCTTCAGCCGCTGCTGCAGCATGCGGATTTCTTCCCGCATTTCGCGCCGCAGCCGCGCGTCAAGGTTGGACAGCGGCTCGTCGAACAGCAGCACCGCCGGCTCCAGCACCAGCGCACGCGCCAGGGCCACGCGCTGCTGCTGGCCGCCCGACAGCTCGCTGGGCAGCCGCTCGTCGAAGCCGACCAGGCCCACGCCGCGCAACGCCTCGCGGGCGCGCGAGGTGGCCTCGTCCTTCTTCACGCCGCTCATGCGCAGGCCGTAGCTCACGTTCTCGATCACGTTCATGTGCGGGAACAGCGCGTAGCTCTGGAACATCATGCTGACGTTGCGCTCGGCGGGGCCGAGCGTGGTGACGTCGCGCCCGCCCATGAAGATCGAGCCCGAGGTGGGGGATTCGAGCCCCGCGATCATGCGCAGCGTGGTCGTCTTGCCGCAGCCCGAGGGGCCGAGGATGGTGGTGAGCGTGCCCACGGGCACCTCGAAGCTGATGCCCTTGACGGCCAGCGGCGCGTTCCTGTCGGTGCCGTAGCGCTTGGTGACGTTGCGGAATTCGATGCCGTTGCTCATGTGTTGTTCTCTCGTTTCAATGCACCGGCGCGGCCACCACGGGAGCCCCGGTCTTGCGCCGCCCCAGCTTGCGCTCCCCCACCACGAACTGCACCAGCGCAATAGCCAGCGACATCAGGATCATGAGCACCGTGCAGTACGCCAGCGCAATGCCGTAGTCGCCGTTGCCCACACGGCCAATGATGTACGTGGTGGCGAGCTCGTTCTCGGCCGTGACCAGGAAGATCACCGCGCTCACCGTCGTCATGGCGCGCACGAAGCTGTAGACCAGCGCAGCCACCAGCGCGGGCTTCAAGAGCGGCAGCACCACCTTGAAGAGCGTCTGCGAGGTCGATGCGCGCAGCATCAGCGAGGCCTCGTCAAGCGAGCGGTCCAGCTGCTTGAAGGCCGCCGTGCCGGCCCGCACGCCCACCGGCAGGTTGCGGAACATGAAGCACAGCACGATGATCAGCCCGGTGCCCGTGAGCTCGAAGGGCGGCACGTTGAAGGCCAGGATGTAGCTCACACCCAGCACCGTGCCCGGAATCGCAAACGCCAGCAGCGCGCCGAACTCGAAGAAGCCTTGCCCCTTGAACTCGTTGCGCGCCAGCAGCCACGCGATCAGCAGGCCCAGCGCCGCCGTAATGGGCGCCGAGATGCCCGCGAGCTTGAGCGTGGTGATCAGCGAGTTCCATGCGGTGCCGGCCCACACCAGCCCGAACTGGCCCCACTCGAGCGCGAAGGCGCTCTTGAAGTGGTTCAGCGTGAAGGTGTAGTCGCGCCCCCAGGTCTGCACGAAGCCGCCCGCGAAGGCGAACAGGTAGACCACGGCGGTGAAGGCGATCCACGGCAGCGCCACGCAGTAGATGGTGCGGCGCACGCCGTCGGGCAGCGCCATCGCGATGCCGGCGTCCCCCTTGCCGCTCACGGTGGTGTAGTTCTGCTTGCCCAGCAGGCCGCGCTGCAGCGCGAACACGCCGAGCGCGAACAGCGTGAGCACCCAGGCCAGCGAGGCCGCGCGGCCCTGGTCGTACTGCGCGCCGACGATGGCGAAGAAGATGTCGGTCGACAGCACCGAGAACTGCCCGCCCACCACCACCGGGTTGCCGAAGTCGGCAATGCTCTCGATGAAGCCGACCAGGAAGGCGTTGGCCAGCCCGGGCTTGAGCAGCGGCAACGTGATGGTGAAGAAGGTGCGGCGCCGGTCGGCGCGCAGCATCTGCGCGGCCTCCTCCAGGCTGGGCGCAATGCCCTGCACCACGCCGCGCATGATCATGAACGCGATGGGCGTGAAGGCGAACAGCTGCGCCACCAGCACGCCCGGCATGCCGTAGAACCAGCGCGTGGGCTCGATGCCGAACACGCTCTCGAGCACCTGGTTGACGATGCCGGCACGGCCGAACAGCAGGATCAGCCCCAGGCCCACCACGAAGGGTGGCGTGATGATCGGCAGCAGCGCCAGCACCCGCAACGCACCCTGCCCGCGCTTGCTGCCGCGCTCGGCCATCAACGCCATAAGGGTGCCGAGGAAGGTGGTGCCGGCGGCCGTGAGCAGCGCCAGCACCAGCGTGTTCCATGCCACGCCGCAGCGCACGCCGCCGGCAAGGCAACCCACGCCCCAGATGCGCTCGGTGAACACACGCGCGATGAAGGCGGTGATCGACCATTGCCCGTCTTCATTGAAGAACGCGCCGGCCAGCGCCTTGCTCACCGGGTAGGCGATGAACAGCGCCATCAGCACGCCACAACCGATGACGGCGGCAGACACGAACAGGTCGCCCTTGAACAGGCCCAGCCGCGCCATGCCGAAGGCCGCCAGCAGCACCAGGGCGGTGAGCGCCACGAAGCCGCCCGCGCCAATGCCGAACTGGTTGATGGCCAGCTCGCCGAACTGCGTATTGAGTGCCGCGAAGCTCCAGCCCTTGGCGCCGATGGTGAAGCCCGCAACGGCCAGCCCGATGAAGCCGATCGCGCCACCGGCCAGCAGCCAGCGCCCTTGCGCCTTGCCGGCCGGCCGCCATGCACCCACGGCGCACAACGCCAGTCCCACCAGCCCGATGAACAGCCAGCCGCGCCCCTGCGTGGCCGCCTGCATCAGGCCGTTGGCGCCCTCGGCCTGGCCGAAGACCTGCGGAACGGCCTCGTACCAGGTGGCATCCTGGATCGCGTACCAAGGCAGCAGCAGGTAGGCCGCGAAACCCAGCGCCACCCATGCCCGGATCCAGCGCTGCGAGCGCCGGGCCGCCGCCACGGACGCCGGGTTGGCCGGCGCACCGTCGATGGAACGCGCGTCCACTTAGCGCGGCAGCGAGTTGACGTCTTTTTCCCAGCGCGCGATCAGGCGGCGGCGCTCCGCGCTGGCGCCGTACTTGGCGTAGTCGTAGTTGATGAACTTGATCTTCTTGAAGTCCGGAATGCGCGGATCGAGCTTGGCGTTCACGTTGCTCGGCAGCTGGAACTGCTTGTTCGCGGCGCCCAGTTCCTGCGCGCCGGGCGTGAGCGCCCATTCGTAGAACTTCTTGGCGGCGTCGAGGTTGCGCGCGCCCTTGATGATGCTCATGGAGCCGATCTCGGCGCCGGTACCGTCGCTCGGCGTGATGGTCTCCACCGGGAAGCCCTGCATCTTCTCGCCCGGGCCGTCGTGCACGAAGCTGATGGAGATCGCGGTTTCGCCGCGCGCCACCGCCTTGATGGGGCCGGTGCCGGAGCGGGTGTACTGGCCCACGTTCTTGTGCAGCGCCTTGAGGTATTCGAAGGCCTTGTCCTCGCCCATCATCTGCACGAGCGTGGCGATCATGGTGTAGGCCGTGCCGCTGGACGCGGGGTTCGCCACCTGGATGTCGCCCTTGTACTCGGGCTTGAGCAGGTCGGCCCAGGTCTTGGGCACGGGCAGCTTCTTCTTGGCGAGCAGCTCGGGGTTGTAGCCGAAGCCCAGCGGGCCCGAGTAGATGCCGACCGTCTTGTAGCCCGACTGCCTGGCCTGCTGCTGCGCCCAGGGGTGCAGCTGCGACAGCGTGGGCGACTTGTACTCGAGCGTGAGGCCCTGCTCGGCCGCCTGCAGGTGCGGGTCGCCGGTGCCGCCGAACCAGACGTCGGTCTTGGGGTTGTCCTTCTCGGCGATCAACTGGGCCAGCGCCTCGCCGGAGCCCTTGAGCGCCATGTTGATGCGGACGCCCGTGGTGCGCGCGTAGACGGTGGAGATCACGTTGCACCATTCGGCCTGCACCGAACAGATCACGTTCACGGTCTGGGCCGAGGCCGCGGCCGACAGGCCGAGCAGCGCGGCTGCGGTAAAAATCTTGCTCTTCATTGGGAATCTCCGCCTCTTCAACAAAAAAAGGCCTTGCGGCCACGTGGCAGCATAGCTTTAGTACAGGTTTCAAAAATCGGTACAAGTACCATCGCGACTGCACCCCCAGGCCTGCGGCCTGCTCGGCATCCAGACAAAGGAAAGTTTTTTCATGAGCTTCGATCTCGTTCTGTTCGGCGGTACCGGTGACCTCGCATGGCGCAAGCTGATGCCCGCGCTGTTCCAGGCATTCCGGCACGGCAGCCTTCCGCAGGACGGCCGCATCATCGGCGTGGCGCGGGACGATCACTCCGACGACCAGTACCGCGAACTCATCCAGTCGCGCTTCAGCGCGGTCGAGGGTTCCAAGCGCCCTTCACCCGAAGAGTTCAAGAAGTTCGCGTCGATGCTGCACTACCTGCGCATGGACCTGTCCAAGCCCGACGACTATGCGCGGCTGGCCGAGCTGCTCAAGCAGCGCAATGCCGACACGGTGGTGATGTACGTGGCCACCGCGCCCGCGCTCTTCACGCAGGTGGTCGAGCAGATTGCCGCGGCGGGCCTGAACGGGCCGAGCACGCGCATCGTGCTCGAAAAGCCGCTGGGCCACGACCTTGCATCGAACCGTGCCATCAATGCGGCGGTGAGCAAGGTGCTCGAGGAAAAGCAGGTCTTTCGCATCGACCACTACCTCGGCAAGCCCTCTGTACAGAACCTGTTCGCCATGCGCTTCGGCAATGCGCTGTTCGAGCCCATCTGGCGGCGCGAACACATCGCCAACATCCAGATCACCATCGCGGAGGACCTGGGCGTGGAAAAGCGCGGCGCCTTCTACGACCAGACCGGCGCGCTGCGCGACATGGTGCAGAACCACGCGCTGCAACTGCTGTGCGCCGTGGCCATGGAGCCGCCGATCAACGCGCACGCCGACGCCATCCGCGACGAGAAGCTCAAGGTGCTGCGCGCGCTGAAGCCCTGGACCCCCGAAAGCCTGAACCTGCATGCGGTGCGCGGCCAGTACACCGCCGGCACGGCCTACGGCGAGCGGGTGCAGGGCTACCGCGACGAACCCGGCGTGCCGCCCGACAGCCGCACCGAGACCTTCGTGGCGCTGCGCACCGAAATCGCCAACTGGCGCTGGGCCGGCGTGCCCTTCTACATCCGCACCGGCAAGCGCCTGGGCTCGCGCGACGCACGCATCGAGGTCAACTTCAGGCCCACGCCGCACGCCATTTACCGCGCGCCGGCCGGCAACGTCAACAAGCTGGTGATCAACCTGCAGCCCAAGGACGGGCTGGAACTGCACATGCTCGCGCAGGCGCAGGACAACCGCCAGCGCAGCAGCGGAGCGAACAGCGCCGCCACGCAACTGGCGCCGGTGCAGCTCGACCTGGACTTCGACAAGCGCTTCGGCTCCGAACGCGTGGGCGCCTACGAGCGCCTGCTGCTCGACGTGATCGACGGGCGCCTCAACCTGTTCGTGCGCAGCGACGAGCAGGAAGAGGCGTGGCGCTGGGTCGAGCCGCTGATCGACAGCTGGGCATCGGACGGCGGTCCGCGCCCCTATGCGGCCGGCACCTGGGGCCCGAGCGCGTCGAGCGCGATGATTGCGCGCGACGGGTTCGCCTGGGGCGAGGAGCAGTAACCCGCCCTTGCGGCCGCGCGCTCAGCCTCAGCCGAACTGCAGGCACCGCATGCTGAGCGTGCCCGACTGGAATCCCTCGTAGACCGTCTTCGCACACTCGCCGATGCCGGCGGCGCCGAGGGCGTAGAGAAAAGGGTAGTAGTGGTCGGGCATTGCCACGGCGGTGGACGCCCCCGCCAGCTTCTCGTAATCGACCAGCGCTCGGTCGTCGCGCCCCGCCAGCGCGGATTTCACCGCATCGTCGAAAGCCTGCGCCCACGGCCGGCTCGCGCTCGGCCCGTCGGGCGTGCCGCGGTCCGTGGCGCGCAGGTTGTGCACCACGTTGCCGCTGCCCATCACGAGCACACCCCGGTCGCGCAATGCCGCCAGGTCGCGCCCCACGGCGTAGTGGAAGGCGGCCGGCTTGTCGTAGTCGATGCTGAGCTGGAACACGGGCACGTCGGCCTTGGGATACAGGTGCTTCAGCACCGACCACGTGCCATGGTCGAGGCCCCACTGGTCGGTGGCGATCACGGCCGATTGCTTCACCACGCCGACGGTTTCACGGGCCAGCGCGGGATGGCCCGACGCGGGGTACTGAACATCGAACAGCGCCTGCGGAAAACCGCCGAAATCGTGGATCGTCTTCGGGTTCGCCTGCACGCCGACTCCGGTGGCGCCGCGGCTGAGCCAGTGCGCCGACACGCTGAGGATGGCCGAGGGCCGCGGCAGCTCCCTGCCCCATGCCGACAGCCGGCGCGTGAAGGCGTTGTCGGCGATGGCGTTCATGGGCGTGCCGTGGCCGATGAACACGACCGGCATGCGCCGCGAAGGCGCGCCAGCCGCCTGTACGCTGCAGGCCAGGGAAGCGAGCACCGCGGTCGCGCCCAGGGCGGAGCCCATCAGGAAGCCGCGGCGGCCCAGTTCGGAGTGTGCAAGCGTCGTCGTCATTGGCATGGCGGCACTCTGCAGCAGTTCTGTGCGCAAGGCGGTGCCTTTGCGCACACTTTTCGAAAGAGACCTGCGTCCGGCCAGCGCACGCAACAACCTATGGAAGCGTCACGCCTAGATGCGCCCTTCCTCGGCCGCATGGCAGGCCACCTGCACGCCCTTGATGCTCAGCAACTTCGGCCGCTCGGCCGAGCAGCGCGCATTGGCGTGCGGGCAGCGCGGATGAAAGGCGCAGCCCGTGGGCGGGTTCAGCGGGTTGGGCACCTCGCCCTGCACCGGCGTGCGCTGGCGGCCGGTGTGCTTCATCTGAGGAATGGCGTCCAGCAGCATGCGCGTGTACGGATGCTGGGGCGCCGCAAACAGCGCCTGCTTGTCAGCCACTTCGACCAGCCGGCCGAGGTACATCACGCCGACCTGGTCGGCCACGTGCCGCACCACCGCAAGGTTGTGCGAGATGAAAAGATACGTCAGGCCCTGCTCGCGCTGCAGGTCCTTCATGATGTTGAGCACCTGCGCCTGCACGCTCACGTCGAGCGCCGAGGTGGGCTCGTCGCACACCAGGAACTCGGGCTGCGTGGCGAGCGCGCGCGCAATGGAAATGCGCTGGCGCTGCCCGCCGGAGAACTGGTGCGGGTACTTGCTCATGTCCAGCGGCGAGAGGCCGACCGACTTCAGCAGCTCGCCCACGCGCTCGCGCAGCGCAGCCTTGTCGCTCAGGATGTCGTGCTCGCGCAGCGGCTCGCCGATGATGTCTTCCACGATCCAGCGCGGGTTCAGGCTCGCGTACGGGTCCTGGAAGATCATCTGGATGCGGCGGCGCAGCTTGCGGCCCTCGGGCGTCTTGAACGCGGCATGCGCGTCCTGCCCGTCGAACTGCAGGCCGCCGCGCGTGGGCGCGTACAGGCCCACCAGCAGGCGCGCCACGGTGCTCTTGCCGCAGCCCGATTCGCCCACCAGCGCCAGCGTCTTGCCGCGCTCGATGGAAAAGCTCACGCCGTCCACCGCGTGCAGCAGCACGCGCGGCTTGCGCTCGAGCACGCGGTTGAGCCAGGGTGGCGACACGTCGAAGGTGCGCGCGAGATCGTGCGCGACCACGAGGGGTTCACCGGCAACGGCCGCGGTCGTGGCGATGACGGGTTCGGTCACGGCGCTCATCGCGTCACCTCCACGAGGGGTTCGGACGCCTCGGGCGCGGCGCGTTCGCCGCCCGCGAGCGCGTCATGGTGCTTCGCGGCGATCTCGGCCTGCCCCGCATGCGGGTCCGCGCCGTCGTGCAGCCAGCAGGCCGCGCGCGTGGCGCCGGCATGCATGAGCTCGGGCCGTTCGGTCAGGCAGCGTGCAAAGGTGCGCGGGCAGCGCGGGTTGTAGGCACAGCCGGTGGGAATGGCGTTGAGCCGCGGCATGGCGCCGTCGATCTGGTTGAGCCGTTCGCGGTCGCTCGTCATGTCCGGAATCGAGGCCATCAGCCCCGAGGTGTAGGGGTGCGAGGGCTGGTGGATCACCTCGTGCACCGGGCCGATCTCGGCGATGCGGCCCGCATACATCACGGCCACGCGGTCGCAGGTCTCGGCGATCACGCCCATGTCGTGCGTGATGAGCATCACCGCCGCGCCGCGCTCTTTGCAGATGCGCTTGAGCAGCTGAATGATCTGCGCCTGGATCGACACGTCGAGCGCGGTGGTCGGCTCGTCGGCCACGATGAGCTTGGGCTCCGCGGCGAGTGCCAGCGCAATCACCACGCGCTGGCGCATGCCGCCGGAGAACTGGTGCGGAAAGTGGTCGATGCGCTGTTCGGCGGCGGGAATGCCGGTGTCCTGCAGCAGGCCGATGGCGCGCTTGCGCGCTTCGGACTCGGTCACGGGCAAGTGGGCGCGGATCGTCTCGACCAGTTGCCGGCCCACGCTGTAGAGCGGGTTCAGCGAAGTGAGCGGGTCTTGGAAAATCGCGCCGATCTTGCGCCCGCGAATGGGCCGCATGGCATCGAAACCGAGGTTGTCGATGCGTTGGCCTTCGAGCAGGATCTCCCCGCCGGCCACGCGCCCGGGCGGCTCGAGCAGGCCGATGATGGCCGCGCCCGTGAGCGACTTGCCCGCGCCCGACTCACCCACCACCCCCAGGATTTCCCCGGGTGCGATGTCGAAGGAAATGCGGTCGATGGCACGCAGCGTGCCGCGGCGGTGCGGAAATTCGACGACGAGGTCTTTGACCTGGAGCAGCGTCATGGTGGCGTTGTCCTTGTGTTCAGCGCAAGCGCGGGTTGAGCGCGTCGCGCAGCCAGTCGCCCAGCAGGTTCACGCTGAGTGCGATCAGCACCAGCATCAGCCCCGGGAACACCGTGATCCACCATTCACCCGAGAACAGGTACTGGTTGCCGATACTGATGAGCGTGCCCAGCGAAGGCGAGGTCGGCGGCACGCCCACGCCGAGGAACGACAGCGTGGCCTCGGTGATGATGGCCGTGGCCACCTGGATCGTGGCCAGCACCATCACCGGCCCCATCACGTTGGGCAGCACGTGGCGCAGCATGATGCGCACGGGCGCCACGCCGGTGACGCGCGCGGCCTGCACGTATTCCTTGTTGCGCTCCACGAGCGTGGAGCCGCGCACCGTGCGCGCGTACTGGACCCAGCCGGTCAGCGAAATGGAAATGATCAGCACGCCGAACGCCAGCGACTCGTGCGCGCCGGGAAAGAGCGCACGGCCGACGCCCGAGATGAGCAGCGCCACCAGGATGGGCGGGAACGACAGCATCACGTCGCACACGCGCATGAGGAAAGAGTCGAGCCAGCCGCCGAAGAAACCGGCCAGCAGGCCGAGCACCACGCCCACCACGAGCGACAGCGCCACCGACACCAGGCCGACGATCAGCGAGATGCGCGCGCCGTAAATGACGGCCGAGAGAATGTCGCGGCCCTGGTCGTCGGTGCCGAGCAGGTACTTGGAGGAGCCTTCGGCGGTCCACGCCGGCGGCAGCCGTGCGTCGCCGAGTTCGAGCACGGCAAGGTCGAAGGGGTTGTGCGGGGAAACCCATCCGGCGAACAACGCACAGATGACGCAGACCAGCGCAATGAGCGCCGCTGCAATCGCCACCGGCGAAGTGCGGAAGCTGTAGCCGACATCGCTGTCGAGCCAACGGGCTAGTGTTTTTTTCATCGTGGGGCAAAAAGGAATGGGCCCGCAAGAAGCGGGCCCATGGTCGGGCCGCTCAGAGAGCGGCCCTGGGGATCACGGCTTGATGCTCATCCACTTGAACGGCATGTAGTTGTCGGCCATCTGCGTGAGCGACACCTTCTTGCTGACACCCCAGGCCAGCGTCTGCTGGTGCAGCGGCAGGTGGCCGATGTCGGCGGTGTGCAGGTCGAAGGCTTCCTTGATCATCGCGTCGCGCTTGGGCTTGTCGGTTTCGGACTGGATCTTCTTGGTCAGCTCGTCGACCTTCGGGTTGCAGTACGCGCCCAGGTTGAACTGGCCGGCGCCGGTCTTGTCGTCGGGGCAGGCCATCAGCGCGGTCAGCGCGTTGTGCGAGTCGTAGGTGGTCGGGGTCCAGCCCAGCATGTAGAAGCTGGTGTCGCGGCGCAGCACCTTGGGGAAGTACGTGCCCTTGGTCTCGGCCACGAGGTTGATCTTCACGCCGATCTTCGCGAGGTTGGAGGCCACGCTCTGGCAGATCTGGCCGTCGTTCACGTAGCGGTCGTTCGGGCAGTTCAGCGACACCTCGAAGCCGTTGGGGTAGCCGGCGTCGGCCAGCAGCTTCTTGGCGCCTTCGACGTCCAGCGGGAGGCGCTTGTCCTGCGCTTCGGTCCAGCCGTTGATGCCGGGGCCGACCATCAGGCCGGTCGGGCGCGAGGCGCCGCGCATCACGGTGCGCTGGATGCCGACGATGTCGATGGCCTGGTAGAAGGCCTGGCGCACGCGCTTGTCCTTGAACGGGTTCTTGCCCTTCACGCTCGAGTAGAGCAGCTCGTCGCGCTTCTGGTCCATGCCCAGGAAGATGGTGCGCAGTTCGGGGCCGGAGATGACGCGGGCCGTCGGGCTGGCGTTGACGCGCGCGATGTCCTGAACCGGCACCGGCTCCATCACGTCGACTTCGCCGGAGATGAGCGCGGCCACGCGGGTGGCCGGGTTGGCGATCGGGGTGAAGATGACTTCCTGCGCGTTGCCTTCGATCTTGCCCCAGTAGGTAGGGTTGCGCGTGAACACCGTGCGCACGTTCGGCTGGCGTTCGCGCACGCGGTACGGGCCGGTGCCGTTGGCCTTGAACGAGGCGGTGTTCTCGATGCCCTTGCGGCGGTCCACGGGCGTGACGGCCTTGTTCTCCTCGCACCACTTCTTGCTCATGATCATGAGCTGCGTGATGACGTCGGGCAGGATCGGGAACGGGCCCTTGGTCTCGATCTCGATGGTGTACGGGTCGACCTTGCGGACTTCCTTGATGTCGGTGGTGTTCGACTTCATGTCCGAGCCGTCGCCCGAGGCGCGCGCGAAGCTGAAGATCACGTCGTCGGCGTTGAACGGCGTGCCGTCGTGGAACTGCACGTTCTTGCGCAGTTCGAAGCGCCACACGGTGGGCGAGGTCTGCTTCCAGCTGGTGGCCAGCAACGGCGCGACGCTCAGGTCCTTGTTGCGCCCGACCAGGGTTTCATACACGTTGGCGGTGGTGCTCAGTTGCAGCGACTCGTTGAGCGAGTGCGGGTCGAGCGACAGGGCGTCCCCCTGGTTCGCAACGCGGATGGTCTGCGCGCCGGCAGCCATGCTGAGTGCGCCCAGGGCGCACATGACGGCGGCCGCAGCCACATTCTTCTTGAAACTCATGTAATCACTCCTCGGGTTGAAATCGAACACATCACGTCGCCGCGGTGGCGGCTGCTTTCACTGGCTGCGCGCCGCGGGTAGCGGCAAGCGGCATGCCCTGCTCGATCAGGCCGGCGTGCAGCGCGGCGCCGAGCGGCAGGATCTCGTCATTGAAGTCGTAGCGGCTGTTGTGCAGGTAGGCGCCTTCGCGCACGTTCTGGCCGATGCGCAGGTAGGCGCCTGCCTTCTTCTGCAACATGAAGGAGAAGTCTTCCGCGCCCATGCTGGGCTCCATGTTGCGGTCGACGTTCTTCGCGCCCACCAGCGATTCGGCCACGTCGGCCGCGAACATCGCCTCGGGCGCGGTGTTGATGGTGGCGGGGTAGATGCGCTCGTACTGGATGCTGGCGCTCGCGCCGAAGCCGGAAGCAATGGCCGTGCACAGCTCGCTCAGCCGCTGCTCCACCTGCGCCTGCACGCGGGCGCTGAAGGTGCGTACCGTGCCGACCATCGTGGCCTCGCCCGGTATCACGCTCATGGCGCCGAGGTCGCCGGCCTGCATGGCACAGATGCTGAGGACCGCGGCGTCGATCGGGCGCACGTTGCGCGAGACGATGCTCTGGGCCGCGGTGATGATGTGCGCCGCGACGATCACCGGGTCGACGGTCTGGTAAGCGTGCGCGCCATGGCCGCCCTTGCCCTTGATGTGGATGGTGACGCGGTCGGCCGCGGCCATCATCGCGCCGCGGTTGATGCCCACGGTGCCGGCCGGCATGGCGGGCCAGTTGTGCATGGCGTAGACGGCGTTCACGGGGAAGCGGTCGAACAGGCCGTCCTCGATCATCACGCGCGCGCCGGCGAAGCCTTCTTCGCCGGGCCGGAAGATCAGCACGGCCGTGCCGTCGAAGTCGCGTGTTTCGGCAAGGTAGCGCGCCGCGCCAACCAGCATGGCGGTGTGGCCGTCGTGGCCGCAGCCGTGCATGAGGCCGTCCTTGGCGGAGCGCCAACCAAAGTCGTTGTCCTCGCGCATGGGCAGCGCATCCATGTCGGCGCGCAGGCCGATCATGCGGCCGCTGGCGGTCGACTTGCCACGGATCACGCCGACCACACCGGTCTTGCCGATGCCCTCGTGGATCTCATCCACACCGCAGGCGCGCAGGGCCTCGCGCACGCGGCCCGAGGTGTAGACCTCTTCGAAGCCGAGTTCGGGGTGTGCATGCAGGTCGCGGCGAAAGGCCGCGATCTCCGGATAGAAGCTCGCGATGTGCGCGAACGCGCGCCCGGACGCCTGGAGGCGTGGCGCCTCGGATGTCATTGCCGTCATGTCAGTGCCCTCCCGCCTTGCCGACGCGCAGACGCGGATCGACCACGAAATACAGCAGGTCGACCACCAGATTGATCACCACGAAGATCAAGGCAATGAGGCAGAGGTAGGCCGCCATCACCGGGATGTCTGCGAAGGTGACGGCCTGGATGAACAGCAGGCCCATGCCCGGCCACTGGAACACCGACTCGGTGATGATGGCAAAGGCGATCAGGCCGCCGAGCTGCAGGCCGGTGATGGTCATCACCGGCACCAGCGTGTTCTTGAGCGCGTGGCCGAAATGGATGGCGCGGTTCGACAGGCCGCGCGCGCGCGCGAACTTGATGTAGTCGGTGCGCAGCACCTCGAGCATCTCGGCGCGCACCAGCCGCATGATGAGCGTGAGCTGGAAGATCGCCAGCGTCACGGCCGGCAGCACGATGTGGTGCCAGCCGTCGGCGCGGAACAGGCCGCTGGTCCACCAGCCGAAGCTCACCGTCTCGCCGCGCCCGAAGCTGGGAAACCAGCCGAGCGTGACCGCGAACACGAGGATCAGCAGGATGCCGATCAGGAACGTGGGCAGCGACACGCCCAGCAGCGACACGGTCATGAACACCTGGCTCATGAAGGTACCGCGGCGCAGCGCGGTGTACACGCCCATCGGGATGCCGATGAACAACGCGAGCACCGCAGCCACGAGCGCGAGTTCAAGCGTGGCGGGAAAGCGTTCGCCGATGAGGCGCGACACCTTGGCGCCCTGGCGCAGGCTCAATCCGAACTCGCCCTGCGCGGCATTCACCAGGAAGTGCCAGAACTGCACGAAGAAGGGCTGGTCGAGCCCCAATGAGGCGCGCAGTTCGCGGATCTGGTCGGGCTTGGCGTCTTGTCCCAGCAGGAACACGACGGGGTCGCCGACATACTGGAACAAAAGGAAGGCGATGAACGCGACCGCGATCATCACGATCACGGCCTGGATCAGGCGGCGCAGTACAAAGGCGATCATTCAGCTACTAAAGTTTACGGGCATGCTAGCAGTGCAAGGTGCGTGCCCGCACGGGGGTTCCCCGGGGGTGCACGCACTTGGTGCTCTTTGCCAACACTCGTCACGGAGGGTGCGCCAGAACGAAAAAGCCACTCGACTTTCGTCGAGTGGCTTCTTGAGCTTTTGATTCGAAGCTGGCTTACGCCAGCGTCAAATTAGAAAGCGTGACGGATACCGAAGTCGTAGCCGGTCGAGTTCTTCGGGGTGAACGTTGCGTTGCTGATGAACGCCGGGCCGCCGGTCGTCAGAGCTGCACCGTTCTTGTTGCTCACGCGAGCCACCGTTGCGTACAGAGCCGTGCGCTTCGACAGGTTGTGCACGTAGCCGATTGCCAGCTTGTTGGCCTTCGGGTCGCGGATCGGCAGGGCGAACGGGTTCTGAACTGCGTTCAGGTCGTACTTCACAGCCGAGTACGAAGCGCGGATCAGGCCAGCACCGACCGGCACGGTCACGCCGAGCAGGTAACCGGTCAGATCGACGTCAGGCGGGTTGATCGGCTGGAACACGAAGTTGCCGTCGAAGTCGCGGGTGTTCTTGGCGCGCGAAACTTCACCGAAGAGCTTCACGGGACCGAAGTCGTACGAAGCGCCGAGGTTCAGGGTCTTCACAGCGTCGGTCGAACCGGCGTTGAAAGCGTCACCGGTCGTGCTGTTGCCGTAGGCAACTGCGACGTCCAGAGGACCGTTGGCGTAGCCGAAGCGACCACCGACGTAACGGCCGGTGCGGCTCAGAGCCGTACCGCGAGCAGCTTGAGCGCCGATACCGTCGAACTTGTCACGTTCGTGGAACGCGTACATCAGTTGACCGTAGAAGCCACCCAGGTTCGGCGGCAGGAAGTAGCCGATCGAGTTGCTGGCGCGAACGTAGTTGGCATTGCCGCCGAAGCCGCCCGTGCCGCCGGCGGTGTTGAAACCGTTGGCCGTCGAGATCAGGTTGGTGCCCACGCCGTTGGTGCCGAACGGATCGAACACGGTGTCGTTCCAGAAGGTCGGGGTGTAGTCACGGCCGAGGCGGATTTCACCGAAACCACCGGACAGGCTCACGGTCGAGCGACGAGCGAACGTCGAGACACCGGTTGCGCCGTCGTCATTGGTGATCGGGGCTTCGAGCCAGAAGCTGGCTGCCAGACCGCCACCCAGGTCTTCCGTACCACGGAAGCCCAGACGGCTGGAGTTGTACGCCGAGTTAGCCAGAGTCGTACGGCTGACCTTGGCGCTGCCTTGGTTTTGGTAGAACGGGTTCAACAGCGTCGCACCGTTGAGGTCGCGCGAGTTGGACGAGTAGCCGCTGACCGACGCGTCGACCACACCGAACAGAGTGACGGACGACTGAGCCGAGGCAACACCGGCGACAGCCAGGGCAGCCAGAGCAACTAGAGATTTTTTCATTGCAAGTTTCTCCAAGGTTAAACATAGGGCTCCGGTGCGAAGGGCTCACTGTGACTGGCACTTAGTGCTCCCACCGGACCCCGGGCCAACCTCCTTTTGGGAAGTTGTTGCTATTGCACCAGAGCCGTCGCAGCAGGGCAAAACAATTCGCCCGAAAAGTTGGCTGGTCATCGCGTTTCGTTGCACGCCTGCAACAAAGGACTTGGACCACCCTTCTTGCCATCATGTGAAATATGACGACGCTCAAGCAGGTCATTTCCCACGTGGGTTCAAATAGACCCATGACGCCCCTGCTAGATCCTGTTCTGACCGCGGCGGACGCGGCACTGCGCACTCTTTTTGCCCGCCCCCACGCCACCCGGGCCATGCCCGCCCCTTTCGATGCCCCGGGCGAGCTGAGCGCTCCTGAGCGGAGGGAGGCTGGCGCCCTGATGCGCGTGAACCACGTCGGCGAGGTCTGCGCACAAGCGCTCTATACCGCGCAGGCTGCCGTGACGCATGACCCATCCTTGCGCGCCCAGTTCATCGAGGCCGCACACGAGGAAACCGATCATCTGGCCTGGACGCGCCAGCGCCTGGATGAACTTGGCGCAAGGCCTTCGATACTGAATCCGCTCTGGTACGCCGGCGCTTTCGGCCTCGGGCTGGTTGCGGGGCGTCTGGGAGATCCGCTGAGCCTGGGGTTCGTCGCCGAAACGGAGCGGCAGGTGGAGGCCCACCTCGACAGCCACCTGAACCGCCTTCCACCCGCCGACAGTGCCTCCAGGGCCGTCGTCGAGCAAATGAAGCTCGACGAGGCACGCCACGCAGCACAAGCCGTCGATGCCGGGGCTGCGGAACTGCCGCCCCCAGCCAAGGCCCTGATGCGCGTGGCATCCCGCATCATGACAACGCTGGCGCACCGCATCTGAGCCGGTATGGTCCGGCCCTCAGGTTTCGATCAGATCGAAACTGGTGGTGATTTCGGCCGTCTTCGCCAGCATGATGCTGGCGGAACAGTAGGTTTCGTGGCTCAGCGCAACTGCGCGCTCCACGGCTGAGGCAGGGATGCCTTTTCCCGCCACCGTGAAATGCATGTGGATCTTGGTGAACACCTTGGGATCCTTTTCGGCCCGTTCGCTCGTCAGCTTGACGCTGCAGCGCTCGACGCGGTGGCGGCCGCGCTTCAGGATGAGCACGACGTCATAGGCCGTGCAGCCGCCGGTGCCGGCGAGCAGCGTCTCCATGGGCCGGGGCGCCAGATTCTGGCCGCCGTTCTCCGGCTTGGTGGCGTCGGGTGCGCCGTCCATCGTCAGGACATGGCCGCTGCCGGTCTCGGCAACGAAGCCCATGGCCGATCGGGTGCCGGCGTCACCGGTCCAACTTACTGTGCATTCCATGGTCGTTCGGGTTCCAGTGAGAGATGTCGGGCAAAAATGCACAGCAACATCGGTTGATGTGTGGGAAAAGCGTCACTCGCTTGTTGCATCGCAGCAAACAGTCGATATACTTTATTTCATTGCACGCCCCGTTGCGTGCAGCAAGTTGTCTCCTCCACCCTTCCAATTGGTGGATTTAGCCCCGAGCTGCAAAGCTCGGGGCTTTTTTCTTTGCCGCGGGACACGCAGCAGGCCTGAGCCACTCTAGTGCGCGCGCCTGAAAGGGCAGCTGCTCTGGCTGCCCTGGCTGTCGCCGGTGTTGCCTCGGCCCAGTCGTCCGTCACTCTGTTCGGTGTGGTCGACGCATCGATCAGCAGCTATTCGTCCAGTTCGCGGGACCTCAAGCCCACCGTGCTGCGCAACGACTTCAACATTCCCACGTATACGAACCAAGGCAGCGTCAAGGTCCGCCGTACCGCTCTGGCGAACTCGGGCTACAACTCCAGCCGTCTGGGCTTCCGTGGTACGGAAGACCTGGGTGGCGGTCTGGCAGCCAGCTTCTGGCTCGAAGCCCCGATCACCAATGACGACGGCGCAACCGGTGTCTCGACGTTCGCTCGTCGCTCGACCGTGAGCCTGTCCGGTGGTTTCGGCGAAATCCGCCTCGGCCGTGACTACACCCCGACCTTCTGGAACGACACCGTGTTCGATCCGTTCGGCACCAACGGCGTGGGCACCAACCTGATCTCGACGGCCAACGGTTTCAACACCGCCGGCGGCACGGGCGGCTTCGGCGGCAACGCCAACTACGTTCGCGCCAGCAACTCGATCGGCTACTTCCTGCCGCCGAACCTGGGTGGCTTCTACGGTCAGCTGATGTACGCGTTCCACGAAAACGACAAGTACAAAAACGGCGAATTCACGCCAACTGCGGGCACCGGCTTCGCCCTGAATTCGAAGACCGGCGCAATCGAGCAGGCCAGCGCGGCCAAGAGCCGCACCGGCCGCTACATTGGCGGTCGCTTCGGCTACGCCAACGGTCCCCTGGATGTCGCACTTGCCTACGGCAACAGCACTGTGGGCGACCAGTACTACGCCGGTACCACCGACGCTGTGAAGACCTTCAACCTCGGTGCTTCGTACGACTTCGGTCCCGCAAAGCTCTTCGGTGAAGTTTCGCGCGCCAAGAACTCGCGTGACTACGAAGTCACCCCCTTCGGCGGAGGCCGCCCCGACGTGAACCTGAAGGGCTATCTGCTCGGCGTGACCGTGCCGGTCGGTGCTGGCCTGATCCGCGCTTCGTACTCGTCGGTCAAGTACGACCTGAACAGGGTTCAAACCGCGTTCGCTCTGCCGATCCGCGACCCGAAGGCCAACAAGCTGGCACTCGGCTACGTGCACAACCTGTCGAAGCGCACGGCCCTGTACGCCACGGTGGCTCGCGTGAGCAACAAGAACGGCGCGGCTCTGACTGTGGGCGGCCCGGCCTTCTACAACAACACAGCTGGAGCCTTCACGCCGAAGAACTCGACGGGCTACGACTTCGGTATCCGTCACGCGTTCTGATCTTCGTCTGATCCCGATGCTGGCTCCCGCCAGTTCGATTCAGCAAAGCCTCAAGTCGCCCGGTGCAAGCCGGGCGGCTTTTTGTCCTTTCCCTTTCCCTTCAAGTCACCCGACCACGCCTGCTCTGCAGCAGCCCCACATTCATTTCTCCGCTCAACACCGACGCGTAGAAACGTTCAACCATGTTGACGCTCGTGCGTGCGTTGCGCGCCAAGGTCAGCATGTCGATGCCCTGCCCATACAGGAGCCGCAACGTGATCGCTGTGTGGCGCAGGCAATAGAGCGTCCTGGCCTGACCCAACGGCCCCTTGGCGAGTCCCGTCTTCTCGAGCACCCAGTGGAAAAAGAAGTTGAGCACGGCCAATGCGTGTTCACGGTTCTTCAGGTGCGGCATGAAGATGTAGTCTTCCGCGCCGCCAAATCCATGTTCGCCGCGATGAGCGAGCAAGCATTCATAGACACGCACGGCGGGTCGAAGGCTCACGATGGGTTGGCTGTGCCGCTTGGTCTCCGGCAAGTTCATGCGCAGGTAGACATGCTTGCCGCGCACCACATCGATGTGCTTGTGCTTCATGAGCTTGATGTCGCTCGGCCGCACGAAGGTGTTCACCATCCAGCGGATCAGCCATGGCAACTCGTCCGGCATCACGAGCAGTTCCCTCGCGATCCAGAAGCGCTCGCCGGCCGACAGCTGATCGAGCACCGGGTGCGCGTGCCCGCGCAAGCTTCGCGCGGCCGCAATGATCGTTCGGTACTCCGCCACGCTGAAGCTGCCGCGCGGTTGGCTGCGAACCTTCACTTTCGGAAATGCCGGCGCATCGCGCAGCACGCCGGTGTGCACGCCATGCATCAGCACCTTGCGCAACAGCACCAGATACTGCGCGATCGTCGTGCTGGTGAAGCCCTGCGCGCCGAGGTGGTCGATGAGGCGCTGCGCATCGGCCGTAACGAACGACTGCGCCTGCACATCACCCAGCAGCGGAATGATGTGCGCACGCAATCTGTTGCCCATGACCTGCCACGTGGGCCGGCCAATTTCTTTTCGCTGAACACGCGCAGCCTCTGCCTGCATCAGTCCTTTGGAAAGGTCGCTGACAGAAATTGATAACAAATTTTGCTCAATCGTAATTTGATTGGCAGGCGTGTGAACTGCGGAATAGCTGCGTCCAAAAAATCCCGAATCATTGGCTGCAGGGGTACTTTGAAATAGGTTTATGACATTTGTGTCCATGTCATACCCGCATGCAATCCCGATGCCTCTTATCATCGACGGTTAGCAAATGAAAACTCCCTTGGAAAAAATCGTGCGCAATGCACCTGTTACTCCGGCGCTGACGCCCGCCGACTATCTCAGAAAAATTCTCAACGCCCGTGTGTACGACGTGGCCGTGGAGTCCGCTCTGGAGAAGGCGCGCGCGCTCAGCGCACGGCTCGGCAACACGGTCTTGCTCAAGCGCGAAGACCAGCAACCGGTATTCAGCTTCAAGCTGCGTGGCGCCTATAACAAGATGGCGCACCTGAGCGCGGCGCAATTGGCGAGCGGCGTGATTTGCGCATCCGCCGGCAATCACGCACAGGGCGTTGCATTGGGCGCGCGCAAGCTCGGCACCCGCGCCGTCATCGTGATGCCGGTGACCACGCCCCGCTTGAAGATCGATGCCGTACGCGGCTTCGGCGGCGAAATCGTGCTGCACGGCGAAAGCTATTCGGACGCTTATCTGCACGCACTCGAATTGCAGACGCAGCAAGACCTGACCTTCGTCCACCCCTTCGACGACCCTGACGTCATTGCAGGCCAGGGCACCATCGCGATGGAAATCCTGCGCCAGCACCAGGGCCGGCTCGATGCCGTGTTCGTCGCGATCGGCGGCGGCGGCCTGATCTCCGGGGTGGCCAACTACATCAAGGCCGTGCGCCCCGAGATCAAGGTCATCGGCGTGCAGATGAACGACTCCGACGCGATGATGCAATCGGTCGCCGCGCACCAGCGGGTGAACCTGCCCGACGTCGGTCTGTTCTCGGACGGCACCGCGGTCAAGCTGGTCGGCGAAGAAACCTTCCGCATCGCCAGCGAGCTGGTGGACGAGTACATCGCCGTCGACACGGACGCGGTGTGCGCCGCCATCAAGGACATCTTCGTGGACACGCGCGGCATCGTCGAACCGGCGGGCGCGCTGGCGGTGGCGGCCATCAAGCAATACGTGGCACGGCACGGCCGCCAGGGCGAGACCTACGCGGCCATCCTGTGCGGCGCCAACATGAACTTTGACCGGCTGCGTTTCGTGGCCGAACGGGCCGAGGTCGGCGAAGAACGCGAAGCACTGTTCGCGGTCACGATCCCCGAAGAGCGCGGCAGCTTCCGCCGCTTCTGCGAGCTGGTGAGCGAACTGCCCGCGCGCGACGCCGAGGCCGGCGGCGCGCCGCGCAACGTGACCGAGTTCAACTACCGCATCAGCGACGCGGCCAAGGCCCACGTGTTCGTCGGCCTCACGACCTCGGAGCGCGGAGAGTCGGCCACCATTGCGCGCAGCTTCAACGAACACGGTTTCGAGGCACTGGACCTCACGCACGACGAGCTGGCCAAGGAGCACCTTCGCCACCTCGTGGGCGGGCGCACCGGTCTCGCGCACGACGAACGCCTGCTGCGTTTCGTGTTTCCCGAACGCCCGGGCGCGCTGCTCAAGTTCCTGAGCCTGATGAAGCCCAACTGGAACATCAGCCTGTTCCACTACCGCAACCAGGGCGCCGACTACGGACGCATCCTGGTCGGGCTGCAGGTGCCGACCGGTGAGTCCGCCGCGTTCGACGCCTTCCTCGAAACGCTGGGCTATCCCTACGTCGAGGAAACGGCCAACCCGGCGTACCGCATGTTCCTGCAGGCCTGAAAAGACAGAAGCCGGCGCAAGGCCGGCTTCTGTCGCTGAATCGTTCGCTGCGCCCTGCTGCGGGCTACTGCGCCTGCCCTTGAGGCGCCTGCTGCGGAGGTGGCGCCACCACCGTCGGCATCATCGCCGGCGGCAATCCGGCGGGCGGCGGGGCGCTCATGGACACGGGCGGTGCCGACGCCACCGTCGGCAATGCACCCGGCACGCTCGACACGCTGATCGGCGCGCGCACCGGCAGTTGCAGCGTGAACGCCGCGGGCCCGTCGGCCTGCGCGCCCAGCGTGGCAGAGCGCAATCCCACCGACTGCAGCACGTAGTTGTCGCCAACCCTCGACCCCACGCGAAACGGCCGCGGCGGCTTGCCGTCGATGGCGATCAGCGCGGCGCCCTGCTTCGACGGGTCGGCCACGACACCCGACAGTGCGAAGCGGCTGGCCGCCTCCGGCGTCACCGGCGCGGTGCTCGATGCGGGGAGCACGCCCAGCAGCCGCGCCACCGCATCCGAGTCGGCCGCAACCGACGGCCGGGGCATGGTCGCGGCCGCCGCGACCATGTCGGTCGGCGAGGCCAGGCGCAGCGCCCAGAACACGGCCGCGCCGGCTGCCAGCGCCCAAAGCCCTGTCGTTGCAAGTGGGGCATGCCAGCGGGCGGCGGAGTAAGGACTTGTCATGGGCGCGGATTATCATGCAGCGCGCCTTCCGAATCATGTCCGCCGAACCCATGAAAAAATTCCTTCGTACCGCCACCCGCACCGCCCAACGCGGCTTCACGCTGATCGAACTGATGGTCGTGCTGGTCATCATCGGCGTGCTCGCGGCGCTGATCGTGCCGAACGTGATCGAACGCGCCGACGACGCCCGCGTGACGGCCGCACGCACCGACATCAACAACCTGATGCAGGCGCTCAAGCTCTACCGCCTGGACAACCAGCGCTACCCCACCGGCGAGCAGGGCCTGCAGGCGCTGCTCACCCGCCCGACCTCGGGCCCGGCCGCGCCCAACTGGAAGCCCTACGTCGAGAAGCTGCCCAACGACCCCTGGGGCCATCCGTACCAGTACATGAACCCGGGCATCAAGGGCGAGATCGACGTGCTCTCGTTCGGCGCCGACGGCCAGAGCGGCGGCGAGGGCAAGAATGCCGACATCGGCAGCTGGCAGTAGCAGCCCGGGCGCGCCGCGCCGCAACCTGCATCCGCACCCTCCCCACAACAGCCATCCGGCCGCCGGCTTCACCCTGCTGGAGCTGATCGTGGTGATCGCGATCATCGCGATTGCCACCGCCGCCGTGAGCTTCGCCATGCGCGACACCGACGCCGCCAAGCTCGACCGCGAGGGCGACCGCCTGGCCGCCCTGCTCGAATCGGCGCGCGCCCAGTCGCGCGCCAGCGGCGTGGTGGTGCGGTGGCGCCTGGTGGAAGGCGGCTTCGTGTTCGACGGCCTGCCGGCCGGTGCGCTGCCCAGCGGCTGGGCCGCCGAAGGCATCACGGCGCAGGCTTCGCTCGCCAGCGGTGTGCCGGTTCCGGGCCTGCAGCTGGGGCCCGACCCGATCATTGCGCCGCAGCAGGTCATGCTCTATTCGGCCGGCCCACCCGCCCGCGCGTTGCGCATCGCCACCGACGGGCTGCGCCCCTTCACCGTGACGGCCGTCCAATGAGCGCGCGGCGCCTTTCGTCATCACGCGTCTCGCACGGCCGCGGTTTCACGCTGATCGAAGTGCTGATCGCGCTGGGCATCGTGGCGCTGGCGCTGGCCGCGGGCTCGCAGGCCACGATGTCGCTCACCCGCAATGCGCAGCGCCAGTCCGACCTGGTGCTGGCCGAGCTGTGCGCGGAGAACGAACTCGCCAAGGCGCGGCTCTCGCGGCAGATGCCGGCGGTGGGCGACTCGGGCTCGATCTGCCCGCAGGCCGGCGTGTCGTTCAACGTGACGACCTCGACCTTTCCCACGCTGAACCCGAACTTCCGCCGTGTCGACGTGCAGGTGCGCGACGAGGGCGACGCGCCGATCCTGCGCATCTCGACCGTGGTGGGGCGCTACTGATGCGGCGCGCCACACCCACCGCCCCGCGCGGCTTCACGCTGATCGAGCTGCTCGTCGCCATCTCGGTGATGGCCCTGCTGTCGCTCGTGAGCTGGCGCGGACTGGAGAGCATGTCGCGCGCCACCACGCAGAACCAGCAGCGCGCCGACGCCGTGCTGACGCTGCAGACCACGCTTGCGCAGTGGGGCGCCGACCTCGACGCCGTGACCACGCTGGCGCAGACCCGCCCGATCGACTGGGACGGCCGCGTGCTGCGCCTCACGCGGCGCGGCAGCGACGCCAGCGCGCCCTCCGTGCTGGTGGTCGCCTGGACGCTCAAGCAAGGCCCCGACGGCGTGCGCTGGCGGCGCTGGCAATCGCTGCCCTTCGCCACGCGCGGCGAGTGGCAGCAGGCCTGGAACATGGCCGCCGCCTGGTCGCAGGACGCCGGCACCGGCGCCGCAGGCGGCTACAGCGACGTCACGCTGGTGCCCGCCAGCAGCTGGCAGCTCTATTTCTTTCGTGACAACACCTGGGTGCCCGCCAGCCAGTTGCCCACCGTCGCCGCCACCCCCAATGCGCCCACGGGCCCGGTCGTCGCCATGCCCGACGGGCTGCGCCTGGTGATCACGCTGCCGCCGGGCGACGGGCTCTCGGGCACCCTCACGCGCGACTGGGTCCGCCCCACCGTCGGCGCGCCCCGAAGCTCATGACGAAGACCGCCCAGCGCCAGTCCGGCGCCGCCCTGCTCGCCGCGATGCTCACGGTGATGCTGGTGGCCACCTTTTCCGCCGCGGCGCTCTGGCAGCAATGGCGCGCCGCCGAGATCGAAGGCGCCGAGCGCGCCCGCGTGCAGGCCGCCTGGGTGCTGGTCGGCGCGCTCGACTGGTCGCGGCTGATCCTCGGCGAGGACGGCCGCGCCGGCGGTTCCGACAACCTCACCGAGCCCTGGGCCGTGCCGCTCGAGGAGGCGCGGCTCACCACCTTCCTGGCGGCCGAGAAGAACGTGGCCAGCGACAGCGTCGAAGGCCTGCCCGACGCGTTCCTGTCGGGCCGCATCGTCGACGCGCAGTCCAAGCTCAACGTGCTGTCGCTGGTCGACGCCGGCCAGCCCATACCCGCCAGCGTCGCCACCTTCACCCGGCTGTTCAACACGCTGGGCCTGCCGGTGGCCGAGCTCAATCGCATGACCACGGGCCTGGTGAGCGCGCTCGCCACGGGTGCCGACGGCGATGCCGGCGGCGCCCCGTTGATGCCGCAGGAAGTCTCGCAGCTGGTGTGGCTCGGCCTGTCGCCCTCGACCGCGGCGGCGCTCGAACCCTACGTGACGATCCTGCCGGTGCGCACCACGCTCAACCTGAACACCGCCAGCGCCGAGGCCATCAGCGCCAGCATGGAGTCGCTCAACATCGCCAGCGCGCGCCAGCTGGTGGAGCGCCGCACGCGCAGCTTCTTCAAGGACATCGCCGCCGCCAACGCCGCGTTGCCCAGCGGCAGCGCGCCCTTCAACGCGGCGCAGCACGGCGTGGGCACCAATTATTTCGAGGTCTACGGCCGCCTGCGGCTGGACCGCACCTATGTCGAGGAACACTCGCTCCTACAACGCAACGGTGTCACGGTGACGACCATCTGGCGCACCCGAGGCGCCGGCGCAACGAACACTCCGGTCAAACCCTGATTTCGCGGCACTATTTGTAAATAAAAAGCCTTCTAACGCGCGTCACAGCTGCACAGTACGCTATCGAAAGAAGAGCGCTCCACTGTCGGACAGACACCTACAATCCACCGGCTTTTCCAACATCGACATGACCCCCTTGCTGCTCCTTGCCCCCCTCCCCCCGGCCGACGCCGCGGGCGAGTTCGACTGGGCCCAGGCAGGCGACGACGGCATTGCGTTGCGCAACCAGGGCCGCGCGCTGCTGGCGCTCCTGCCCTCGGGCAGCGAAGTCATGCTCGGCATTCCTTCCGCCGCCCTCTCGTGGCACCGCGTCACGCTGCCCAAGGGCAGCATGGGCAGCGCCTCCAGGCTGCGCGCGGTGCTCGACGGCCTGCTCGAAGAGCACCTGCTCGACGAGCCCGAGAGCCTGCACTTCGCGCTCGAGCCCGACGCCAAGGCCGGCGCGCCGGTGTGGGTCGCGGCCTGCAACCGCATCTGGCTGCGCAGCGTGGTGCAGGCGCTTGAAGCGGCCGGCCGGCGCGTGGTGCGCATCGTTCCCGAGTTCGCGCCCCAGCCGCTCGACGCCCCGCCGCTGCTGCTGGTCACGGGCGAGCCCGAGGCGCCGCGGCTCACCGTCTGCGACGCCGACGGCGTGGTCTCTCTGCCGCTGGCCGGTGCGGGGCTGGCGCTGTCGAGCGGCCTGCCGCTGGACACTGCCGTCATCACCACCGAACCCGCCGTGGCCGAAGCCGCCGAGCACCTGCTGGAGCGCCGCGTGCCCATCGTGCAGACGCCTCAGCGCTGGCTGCAGGCCGCGCGCACGCCGTGGGAGCTGGCGCAGTTCGACCTGGCCGTGACCGGCCGCGCGCGCGCCGGCAAGAAGTTCGCCTCCGTCTTCCAGACCCTGCGCTACGCACCCGAATGGCGTGCCGCGCGCTGGGGCGTGGTGGCGCTGCTGCTGACCCAGCTCATCGGCCTGAACGCCTGGGCCTGGAAGGAGCGCAACGCGCTCGACGCCAAGCGCCAGGCCGCCAAGACCATGCTGACCCAGACATTCCCCTCGGTGAAGATCGTGATCGACGCGCCGCTGCAGATGCAGCGCGAGGTTTCGGCGCTGCAACAGGCCGTGGGCGACGTGGCCGACAGCGACTTCGAACCCATGGTCGGCGCGCTCGCCGCCAACCTGCCGCCGGGCAAGGTGCCCAGCGCCGTCGACTACAGCGCAGGCCAGCTGCGCCTGCGCGGCCTGGGGCTGCAGCCGTCGGAGGTGTCGCAGGTCACCGGCGCCATGGCGCCGCGCGGCTACGGCGTGCGCACCGAAGGCGACCTGCTGCTCGTGCAGGCACAGGCCGAGGCCACCCGATGAACTTCAGCGAACAACTCAAGGCGCGCTGGGCCGCGCTCGATGCGCGCGAGCGCCGCCTGGTCGCAGGGGCCGCCACGCTGGTGGCACTGGCCTTGCTGTGGTGGATTGCGCTCGCCCCCGCGTTGCGCACGCTGGCCGCGGCCCCGGCCGAACACGCACGGCTCGACGCCCAACTGCAGCAGATGGCCACCTTGCAGAACCGCGCGAAGGCGCTGCAATCGCAGCCGCGGCTGAACCGCGACGACGCGCTGCGCGCGCTGGAGACCTCGGTGCGCGACGGCCTCGGCGCCAGCAATGCCCAGCTCATGACGGCCGGCGGCGACGGTGCCGCCACGGTGTCGCTGCGCGCCGCGCCTGCGCCCACGCTCGCCCAATGGCTTGCCCAGGCCCGCGGCAATGCCCATGCGGTGCCGCGCGAAGTGCACCTGACCCGCGCGCCCACATCCACGCCCGCCTCCACGCCCGCCGCCGCGGCCGCACCGTCGCCAGGCGGCAAGGACGCCGCCAAGCCGCCGGTGGTCCGCTGGGACGGCACCGTCGTCATGGCGCTGCCCGCGGCGCGATGAGCAGCACCGCATGGTGACCCGGTCCGCCCCCTCCGCCTTCCAACCCAGGCCGCCCCGCGGCTGGCGCTGGGCCCTGCTCGGGCTGACCCTCGGCGTGCTGGCGGCGGTGCTGCTGTTCGCGCCGGCCCGCTGGCTGTCGGCGGCGCTGTCGAGCTGGAGCGAAGGCCGCCTCGTGCTGGCCAACCCGCGCGGCACCGTGTGGAACGGCACCGCTGCCGTGGTGTTCGCCAGCGGCGCGGGTGGCGCGCAGGCCGTGTCGCTGCCCGGCGTGCTGCACTGGCGCATGCGTCCGGGCTGGGGCGGCATGTCCGCCAGCCTCGACCTGGCCTGCTGTGCCGCGCAGCCGCTCGAACTCAAGGCCAGCCCGCGCGCCGGCGGCATGTTGCTCACCTGGCAGGACAGCCGCTCGCGCTGGCCCGCCACCATGCTCGCCGGCCTGGGCGCGCCCTGGAACACGCTCAAGCTCGAAGGCGCGCTCGACCTGTCCACCAAGGCCTTCGCAGTGCAGTGGGACGGTCCCGCGCTGCGCATCGCGGGCCAGGCCACGCTCGACGCCACCGACGTTTCCTCCAGCCTGTCGACGCTGAGGCCGATGGGCAGCTACCGCCTCACGCTCGACGGCGGCCCCAGCCCCACGCTGCTGCTGAGCACGCGCGCAGGCAGCCTCGAACTCAACGGCAGCGGCAGCTGGAACGGCACCTCGTTCCGCTTCAACGGCGAAGCCAGTGCGGCGCCAGGCCGCGAAGACGCACTTTCCAATTTGTTGAACATCATCGGGCGCCGCGACAACGCACGCTCGATCATCACCCTGGGTTGATCCTCATGATGAAGCCACTGTTTTCGACCGGCACCGTCGCCCTTGCGGTGCGCGTGCTGATCGCCGCCACCTTCCTGCAGGCCGCGCCCGCCGTGTTCGCGCAGGCCGGCGACGCACCGCGCCGCGGGGAGCCGATCACGCTGAACTTCGCCAACGCCGACATCGAGGCCGTGGCGCGCACCATGGCGGTGGTCACCGGGCGCGACGTGGTGGTCGACCCGCGCGTGAAGGGCACGATGAACCTGGTCACCGACCGCGCCATCCAGCCGGCCGCGGCCTTCAACCAGTTCGCCTCGGCGCTGCGGCTGCAGGGCTTCGCGGTGGTGGAGGCCGACGGCCTGTACAAGGTGGTGCCCGAGGCCGACGCCAAGCTGCAGAGCAGCACCGTCAACACCTCCATCGGCGCCGCGTCGTCCAGCGGCAGCAACCAGATCGTCACGCAGATCTTCCGGCTCAACTACGAGTCGCCCAACAGCCTGCTGCCGGTGCTGCGCCCCCTGATTCCGCCGAACAACACCATCAACGTGAACCCGGGCAACAACTCGCTCGTGATCACCGACTACGCCGACAACATGCGCCGGCTGGCGCGCATCATCGCGTCGCTCGACGTGCCGAACGCGTCCGACATCGAGGTGATCCAGCTCAAGCACTCCATCGCCACCGACATGGTGCCGCTGGTGCAGCGCCTGATCGACGGCGGCGGTGCGGGCGCGCCGGGCGCGGCCGCTGCCCCGGGCGCCGCCGATGCGTCGTTCCGCACCACGCTGATGGCCGACCCGCGCAGCAACTCGCTGATTCTTCGCGCGGCCAACCCGGCGCGCGTGAGCCTGGTGCGCTCGCTGGTCGACAAGCTCGACCGCCCGGCCGCCGAAAGCACCAACGGCGCGGCCGGCAACATCTACGTCGTCTACCTGAAGAACGCCGACGCGGTGCGCCTGGCGGCCACGCTGCGCGCCGCCATGGCGGCCAACCAGATCAACACCACCCAGGGCGGCGCCGCGGGCGCGGCCGGTGGCGCGGCCCAGCCGCAGGGGCAGAACGCGTTCTCGCAGCAGGCGCAGCAGTCGGCCTTCGGCGGTCAGGGAAGCAGCTCGCCGCAGGCCTCGGCGCCGCTCAACAACGCCAACCAGCCGTCCACCGGCGGCCAGATCCAGGCCGACCCGAGCACCAACTCGCTGATCATCACGGCGCCCGAGCCGCAGTACCGCCAGATGCGCGCGGTGATCGACCGGCTCGACGGGCGCCGCGCGCAGGTCATGATCGAGGCGCTCATCGTCGAGGTGAACGCCACCAAGGCCGCCAACTTCGGCGTGCAGTGGCAAAGCGCGCTGGGCAACAACGCGGTCATCGGCACCAACTCCAGCCTGACGGGCGCCAACATCCTGGCGCTGACCCAGGCCATCGCCACCCGCAACGCGGCGGGCATCAACCTTCCCACCGGCCTGAACCTGGGCATCGCGGGCAAGGTCGGCGGCCAGTACATCCTGGGCGCCATCGCCAACTTCTTCAGCAGCGACAACGACGCCAACGTGCTGTCCACGCCCAACCTGCTGACGCTGGACAACGAAGAGGCCAAGATCGTCATCGGCCAGAACGTGCCCTTCCCCACCGGCTCGTACGCCAGCACCTCGGGCTCGGTGGGCATCAACCCCTTCACCACCGTCGAGCGCAAGGACGTGGGCCTCACGCTGCGCGTGCGCCCGACCATCAACGAGAACGGCACGGTAAAGATGCAGATCTTCCAGGAGATCTCCAACGTCGCGGCCGGCACCACCACCGACCCGAACGGCCCCACCACCAACAAGCGCTCGCTCGAATCCAGCGTGCTGGTGGAAGACGGCGGCCTGGTCATGCTGGGCGGCCTGCTGTCGGACACCTACGGCAACGCCATCGAGAAGGTGCCGCTGGCCGGCGACATCCCGATCGTGGGCAACCTGTTCAAGAACGAGACCCGCAAGCGCGAGAAGAACAACCTGATGATGTTCCTGCGCCCCGTGGTCATGCGCGACGCGAACTCGACCGAAGCCTTCGCCTACGACCGCTACGACCAGATCCGCGGCCTGCAGCAGGCGGCGCAGCCCAACACCGACAACGTGATGCTGCGCAACGTGAGCGCCGCCCCCATCCTGCCGGCCGCACCGCCGCTGGGTGCCGCGAGCAACCGCACCGGCGGCCTGCGCGACGAAGGCACCCAGCTGATTCCGCCGCCGGCGCTGCCCGCCGACAACCGCCGCCTGGCCCCGAGCCCCCTGCGCGGCGCGCTGCCGCCCACGGCCGATCCCGTGAGCGCACGCGAGCTGCCCTGACGCACGCGAACTGCCCTGACGCGCGCCAAATGCCTTGATACTGCCCTGATGTCCAGCCGCTACCCCCTGCCCTACGCGTTCGCACGCAGCCAGCAACTGCTGCTCGAGGAAGCCGACGACGGCCGCCACACGCTGTGGATGTCCTCGCACCCCGCGCGCAGCGCCGTGGGCGAGGTGGCGCGCAAGTACGGCGTGCAGGCCTTCGAGGTGCTCGCCGACGGCGTGCTGGCGCAGCGCATCAGCGCGGCCTACTCGCAGGGCGAATCGAGCGCCGCCGCGGTGGTGAGCGAAGTGCAGAACGACGCCGACCTCTCGCGCATGATGCAGGAGCTGCCGGCCGTCGAAGACCTGCTGGCCAGCGCGGGCGACGCGCCCATCATCCGCATGCTCAACGCGCTGCTCACGCAGGCTGCGCGCGACGGCGCCAGCGACATCCACATCGAGCCCTACGAGCGCACCTCGTCCGTGCGCTTTCGCATCGACGGCACGCTGCGCGAGGTGGTGCAACCCAACCGCGCGCTGCACGCCGCGCTGATCTCGCGGCTGAAGATCATGGCCGACCTCGACATCTCCGAGAAGCGGCTGCCGCAGGACGGGCGCATCAGCCTTCGCATCGGCACGCGCGCGGTCGACGTGCGGGTGTCCACGCTGCCCAGCGCGCACGGCGAACGCGCGGTGCTGCGCCTGCTGGACAAGAGCGAGTCGAAGCTCACGCTCGAATCGGTGGGCATGCAGGGCGACACGCTGCATCGCTTCGAAAAACTCATCTCGCAGCCGCACGGCATCATCCTGGTGACGGGCCCCACGGGCTCGGGCAAGACCACCACGCTGTACGCCGCGCTGGCCCGGCTCGACGCCAGCCGCAGCAACATCATGACGGTGGAAGACCCCATCGAGTACGAGCTGCCCGGCGTGGGCCAGACGCAGATCAACGCCAAGATCGAACTCACCTTCGCCAAGGCCCTGCGCGCCATCCTGCGGCAGGACCCGGACGTGATCATGATCGGCGAGATCCGCGACTTCGAGACCGCGCAGATCGCCATCCAGGCCTCGCTCACCGGCCACCTGGTGCTGGCCACGCTGCACACCAACGACTCCGTCAGCGCCGTCACGCGCCTGACCGACATGGGCGTGGAGCCCTTCCTGCTGAGCTCGTCGCTGCTGGGCGTGCTCGCGCAGCGGCTGGTGCGCAAGGTCTGCACGGCCTGCGCGGGTGCCGGCTGCGAGGTCTGCGGCCAGACCGGCTACCAGGGCCGCACCGGCATCTTCGAGCTGCTGGTGGCCGACGAGACCGTGCAGGGCCTCATTCACAGCAAGGCGGCCGAGAGCGAGCTGCTGCAAGCCGGCGCGCGCGGCGGCCTGCGGCTGATGCGCGAAGACGGCGAGCGGCTGGTGCAGGCCGGCGTCACCTCGCGCGCCGAACTGCTGCGCGTCACGCGCGACTAGCGCGCCGGTTTCGCCATGCCCGCCTATTCCTTCGAAGCCATCGATGCCACCGGCCAGTCGCGCGAAGGCGTGCTCGAGGCCGACACCGCACGCAGCGCGCGCAGCCTGCTGCGGGCGCAGGCGCTCATTCCGCTGTCGGTCAAGCCGGTCGGCAGCGACCACGTCAACGGCACCGGCCAGCGCAGCAGCCTGAGCCGCTGGCTGGGCGGCGGCAAGCGGGTCTTCAATTCCACCGGCCTGGCCGTGTGGACGCGCCAGCTCGCGGGCCTGGTGTCTTCGGGCCTGCCGCTGGAACGCGCGCTCACCGCCCTCACCGACGAGGCCGAGTCCGAGCCGCAGCGCAACCTCGTCGCCTCGCTGCGCGCCGAGGTCAACGCGGGCTCGCCGTTCGCGCGTGCGCTGTCGGCGCATTCGCGCGAGTTCTCGCCCATCTACACCGCCGTGATCGGTGCCGGCGAGCAGAGCGGCAACCTGGGCCTGGTGCTCGACCGCCTGGCCGACGACCTGGAAGAGCGCCAGGCGCTGCAGCAGAAGCTGATCGGCGCGGCGCTGTACCCGGCCATCGTCACGCTGGTGGCGATCGTGATCGTGATCTTCCTCGTGAGCTACGTGGTGCCGCAGGTGGCGCAGGTGTTCGCGGGCACCAAGCGCTCGCTGCCCTTCCTCACCACCGTGATGCTGTCGCTGAGCGCGGGCGTGCGCAACTACGGCTGGTGGATGCTGGGCGCGGTGGTGCTCGCAGCAGCCGGCGTGCGGCTCGCGCTGGCGCAGGAAGCCTTCCGCCTGAAGTTCGACGCCGCCTGGCTCAAGCTGCCGCTGGTGGGCAAGCTCGCGCGCGGCTACAACGCGGCGCGCTTCGCCAGCACGCTGGCCATGCTGGCCACCGCCGGCGTGCCCATCCTGCGCGCGCTGCAGGCGGCGGCCGAAACGCTGAGCAACCGCGCCATGCGCGCCGACGCGCTCGACGCGCTGGTGCTGGTGCGCGAAGGCGCGCCGCTGGCCTCTGCGCTGGCGCAGAAGAAACGCTTTCCGGGGCTGGTGTCGATGTTCGCGCGCCTGGGCGAGCAAACGGGCACGCTGCCGCTGATGCTGCAGCGCGCGGCCAACCAGCTGGGCGCCGAAGTGCAGCGCCGCGCCATGCACCTGGCCACCATCCTCGAGCCGCTGCTGATCGTGGCGATGGGCGGCGTGGTGATGCTGATCGTGCTGGCGGTGATGCTGCCGATCATCCAGCTCAACCAGTTCATCAAGTGACGCGCCGCATCGCCTCACACACCCAGGTGCACGCGACATGCCCGTAACGCTCGAAGACAAGCTCGTGGTCGCGATTTCCTCGCGCGCCCTGTTCAACCTCGAAGAAGAAAACAGGATCTTCGACGCCGGCGACAACGAGGGCTACATGAAGCTGCAGCTCGACCGCATCGACGTGCCGGCCGCACCGGGCATTGCGTACTCGCTGATCCGCAAGCTGCTGCGCTTCAACGACGACGGCGTGCAGCGCGTGGAGGTGGTGATCCTGTCGCGCAACGACCCGGTGTCGGGCATGCGCATCTTCCGCTCGAGCGTGGCGGCCGACATCAAGCTGCAGCGCGGCGTGTTCACGCAGGGCCGCCCGCCCTTCGGCTACTTGCGCCCCCTGCGCGCGCACCTGTTCCTGTCGGCCAATGCGCAGGACGTGCGCGAGGCGCTGGGCGCGGGCTTTCCGGCCGCGCGCGTGCTGGTCGAATCGGTGAAGGCCAGCGACGCCTGGCCCAGCGAAGTGCGCATTGCCTTCGACGGCGATGCGGTGCTCTTCAGCGACGAGGCCGAGCGCGTGTTCCAGGCCGAGGGGCTGGACGCCTTCCAGGCGCACGAACTCAGCAAGGCCGACCTGCCGCTGCCCGAAGGGCCGTTCAAGCCGCTGCTGATGGCGCTGCACCGCCTGCAGATGGCGGGCAATGCGCACATGCGCATTCGCACCGCGCTGGTCACCGCGCGCAGCGCACCGGCGCACGAGCGCGCCATTCGCACGCTGATGAAGTGGAACATCCGCGTCGACGAGGCCATGTTCCTCGGCGGCCTGCCCAAGGGCGAGTTCCTGCGCGAGTTCGAGCCCGACTTCTTCTTCGACGACCAGACCGGGCACGTCGACGCGGCCTCGCGCCACGTGCCCGCGGGGCATGTGAGCAGCGGCATCAGCAACGAGCCCTGAGCACCGCGAAGGCGCTGCGCAGGCGCCATGACGGGCCACGGGCTTGCCGGGCCCGCGGGCACCGGCAAGAATGCCGGCATGCTGATCCTTCGACACGCCGACGTTCTGGTCACCATGGACGCCGCGCGGCGCGAAATCGCCGACGGCGCCGTGGTGTGCGACGGGCCCGCGGTGGCCTGGGTGGGGCCGACGGCCGAGTTGCCGGCCTCTTACCTCGACGCCCTGCGCAGCGGGCAGGCCGAGGCCCTCGACATGCACGGCCACGTGGTGCTGCCCGGCCTGGTCAACACGCACCACCACATGTACCAGAGCCTCACGCGCGCCGTGCCCGAGGCGCAGGACGCCGAGCTCTTCGGCTGGCTCACCCACCTGTACCTGCTGTGGGCGCGCCTCACGCCCGAGATGATCCGCGTGTCGACACAGACCGCCATGGCCGAGCTGATGCTCTCAGGCTGCACCACCAGCAGCGACCACCTCTACCTGTTTCCCAACGGCGCCAGGCTCGACGACTCCATCGAGGCGGCGCACGCCATGGGCATGCGCTTTCATGCCGCGCGCGGCAGCATGAGCGTGGGCCGCAGCGCCGGCGGCCTGCCGCCCGACGAAGTGGTGGAGACCGAAGAGGCCATCCTGCGCGACAGCGAGCGGCTCATCGACCGCTGGCACGACGCGTCGCGCCATTCCATGCGCCGCATCGTGCTGGCGCCCTGCTCGCCTTTCTCGGTGTCGCGCGACCTGATGCGCCTGTCGGCCGAACTGGCGCGCGAGCGCGGCGTGTCACTGCACACGCACCTGGCGGAGAACGACAACGACGTGGCCTATTCGCGCGAGAAGTTCGGCATGACGCCGGCCGAATACGCCGAGGACCTGGGCTGGGTCGGGCGCGACGTGTGGCACGCGCACTGCGTGAAGCTCGACGAAGCCGGCATCGCCCTCTTCGGGCGCACCGGCACCGGCGTGGCGCACTGCCCCTGCTCCAACATGCGGCTGGCCTCGGGCATCGCGCCCATCGGTGCGATGCGCCGCGCGGGCGTGCCGGTCGGGCTGGGCGTGGACGGCAGCGCCTCGAACGACGGCGCGCACATGCTGGGCGAGGTGCGACAGGCCATGCTGCTGCAACGCGTGGGCCACGGCCCCGCCGCGATGACGGCGCGCGAGGCGCTGGAGATCGCCACGCTGGGCGGAGCGCAAGTGCTGGGGCGCGACGACATCGGCGCGCTGGCGCCGGGCATGTCGGCCGACCTCGTGGCCTTCGACCTGCGCGGCGTGGCGCATGCGGGCGCATGGCACGACCCGGTGGCGGCGCTGGTGTTCTGCACGCCGGGGCAGATGTCGCTGAGCGTGATCGACGGCGCGGTGCGCATCCGCGACGGGCAGTTCACCGGCCTGGAGCTCACGCCGCTGCTGGCACGGCACCGCGCGCTGGCGCGCACGCTGTACGAGCGCGCGCAGCATCCGCACACGGCCTGACCCCGGCGGCCCCGCACTCAGCGCCGCATCGTGTCGAGTTGCGTGACCGGCGCGCTGTCGTTGCCCCACGAGCCGCGCACATAGGTGAGCACCGCCGCCACGTCCGCCGCGTCCAGCACCTGGCCGAACGGCGGCATGCCGTAGGGGCGCGGGTTGCCGGCCGTGGTGGGCAGGAAGCCGCCGTGCGAAACGACCTGGATCAGGTTCGTGGGCTGCGCCATGTTCACGGCGCGGTTGCCCGCCAGCGGCGGATAGGCGCCGGCGGCGCCCTGCCCCTGGTCGCCGTGGCAGTACGCGCAGCGCTGGTCGTAGATCTTCGCGCCGCGTGCCATGGTGCCGGCGTCGCGGCGGATCGGGGCGTTGGCCGCCACGGGCGCTTCGGCCTTCGGCACGCCGGGCAGGTCCTTCAGGTAGCTCGCCATTGCGCCCAGGTCGGCCTCGCTCAGGTACTGCGTGCTGCGGAACACCACGTCGGCCATCGGCCCCATGACGGAGCCGCGCGGCGCCACGCCCGTCTTCAGCAGCGCCACCACGTCGGCGGCGGGCCAGTCGGCCACGCCGGCCTGGTGCGGGTCGGTGAGCGACGGGGCGTACCAGTTCTCCACGGCAATCAGCCCGCCCGAAAGGCCGAGCCTGGTGTCCGTCGCGCCCAGCGAGTTGCGCGGGCCGTGGCAGGCGATGCAATGCCCCAGCCCGTTGACCAGGTAGGCGCCCCGGTTCCACTCGGCCGGCTTGCCCGCGTTGGCCACGAAAGGCTCGGGCTTGAACGACAGCGCGCGCCACACGGCCAGCGCGGGCTGGGTGTCGTAGGGAAAGCGCAGCCGGTGCGCCCTGTTGGGCTCCGTGGCGGCTGGCACGCTGCGCAGGTACGCGTAGATGGCGTCCGAGTCGTCGCGCGTCACCTGGGTGAAGTTGGGATACGGGAACGCGGGGTACAGCAGGCGGCCGTCCTTGCTGCGCCCGTTGTGCATCGCGCGCCAGAAGTGCGCGCTGCTCCAGCGGCCGATGCCGGTGCCGTCGTCGGGCGTGAGGTTGCTCGAATAGATCGTGCCGAAGGGCGTGTCGATGGGCAGGCCGCCCGCGTAGGGCCGGCCGCCGCGCGTGGTGTGGCAGCCCGCGCAGTTGCCGGCCAGCGCGAGGTAGCGGCCGCGCTCGACCTGTTGCGGCGTGGACTGGAAGGCTTCGGCCGTTTCGGGCAGCGGGTCTTCGCCGCGCAGGTTCAGGGCCACGACGGTGCCGGCGGCCACGGCCATCAGCACCAGAAGGGTCAGCAGCGTCCAGCCGAGGTGTCGGAGTTTCATGGGTGCGGCTTCGTCACTTCTTCGGCCCGGTCGTGCCGCCGCAGGCGATCGGCATCGGCGCGGGCAGCGAAGCGGCGGGCTTCGCGTTGGCCGGCACCGGCTGCGTGGCCAGCCAGCTCGCCACGGCGTTCACGTCGGAGGTCCACATGCGGCGGCCGACTTCGGCCATGCAGTCGGGTGCCTGCGCGTGCCGCTCGTTGGTGAGCCAGGCGCCCAGCTGCGACGCCAGGTACAGGCGCGGCAGGCCCAGCAGCCCCGGGGTGGCGGGCTGCACGCCGGTGAGCGCTGCGCCGTGGCACTGCACGCACGCGGGCAGCCGGCGCTCGGGGTCGCCCTGCAGCGCGAGCATGCGGCCGCGAGCGAGCACCTCGGGCGTGGCGTCGCTCACGGGCGAGACCGGCGGATACGGCAGGTCGAGCCCGGCGAAGTAGTCGGCGATCTCGCGCAGGTAATCGTCGGACATGTGCTGCACCATGTACGCCATGTCGGTGTTGAAGCGGCGCCCGTCGCGAAAGCTCACCAGCTGGTTGAACAGGTAGCCCGACGGCTTGCCCGCCAGGCGCGGAAAGTAGCCGGCGTTGGTGGTCGCGCCCTCGCGGCCGTGGCAGGCGATGCAGGCGGCCACGCGCTGCTCGATGGTGTCGGGCACGGTGGTGTTGGCAGCCCCTGCCGTCCCTTGCACGGCAAGCAGCAGCCCGAGCGCGAAGAGGCGCAGTCCGCGCTTCATGTGCCAGCCGCGTAATGCGCCAACGCCAGCAGACCCGCGATCAGCAGCAGCACCATCACCAGCGCCACGCCGATCAGCGGCAGGATGCCGACCTGCGCGGTTCGCTTGTCGGCGTCGGCGCGGCGCCCGCCCAGGCCGATGAAACTCCAGAGAACGGCGCGCACCGCGCGCATGAGATTCGACATGGGACCGAGTGTGAACCCTGCCCACTCAAAAAAACAGATGCAGATTCCCCTCAATTGACCGGTGCAGATAAAGTCCTGCCGAATGAACACCGCCCTGCCATGAAGCGCTACGAAGCCCTGGCCGCCGACATCGAGGCGTCCATTCGCAACGGCACCCTGAAGACCGGCGACCGCCTGCCCTCGGTGCGCCACACCGGCGAGAGCCGCGGGGTCAGCGCGTCCACCGTGTTCCAGGCGTACTACCTGCTCGAGGCGCGCGGCCTGGTGCGCGCGCGCGACCGCTCGGGCTACTACGTGACCGGCGGCGGCCTGCGCGACGCGCCACCCGAGTCCACCCTCACCTCGCGCCCCGCCGACGGCCCGCGCTCGCTCGACGTGAGCGACCAGGTGTTCGACATCCTCGAAGCCAGCATGTCGCGCAAGGTGGTGCCCTTCGGCTCGGCCTTCCCGAGCCCGCTGCTGTTTCCGCTGGCGCGGCTGGGGCAGTTCATGGCGGCCAGCGCCAAGTCGCTGGACCCGTGGAGCACGGTGGACGACCTCACGCCCGGCAGCGCCGCGCTGCGCCGGCAGATCGCGCTGCGCTACCTGGGCGACGGCATGCCGGTGCCGGCCGACGAGATCGTCGTGACCAACGGCGCGCTGGAAGCGCTCAACCTCTGCCTCTCGGCCGTGACGCGGCCGGGCGACGCGGTGATCGTCGAGTCGCCCACCTTCTATGCCGCGCTGCAGGCCTTGCAGCGCATGGGCCTGCGCGCCATCGAGGTGCCCACGCATCCGGGCGAAGGCATCGACCTGGGCGCGCTGGAGCTGGCCATCGCGGCGCACAGGCCCACCGCCTGCTGGCTCATGACCACCTTCCAGAACCCGCTGGGCAGCCTGATGCCCGATGCGAAGAAGAAGGCGCTGGTCGCGCTGCTGGCGCGGCACCAGTTGCCGCTGATCGAGGACGACGTGTACGCCGAGCTCTACTTCGGCGAGCGCCGCCCGCCCCCGGCCAAGGCCTTCGACACACAAGGCCTGGTGCTGCACTGCGCCTCGTTCTCCAAGTGCCTGGCGCCCGGCTACCGCATCGGCTGGGCATCGGCCGGGCGCTTCGCACGGCAGGTGGCGCGGCAAAAGCTCACGACCACGCTCAGCACCTCGGCGCCGTCGCAGCTCGCGCTGGCCGGCTACCTGGAAAAGGGCGGGCTCGACAAGCACCTGCGCCGGCTGCGCCAGACGCTGGCCCTGCAACAGGCCACCTTCGCGCAGGCCGTGGGGCATTACTTTCCGGCGGGCACGCGTGCGACGCGGCCGCTGGGCGGGTACTTCCTGTGGGTCGAGCTGCCGGCGCGGGTGAACGCGCTGGAGATTCACGGCAAGGCGCTGGCGCTCGGCATCAGCGTGGCGCCCGGGCCGATCTTCTCGGCCACGCGCGCTTTCACCAACTGCCTGCGCCTGAACTATGGCCACCCCTGGGACGCGCTCAGCGAGCAGGCAATGCAGACCCTTGGCCGCCTGGTCGCCGAAGCGTCCTGAACAGCAGGAACGCCGCGATGCCCACGTTGAGCAGGTTCCACGCAATGCCGTTCAGGAAGGCCGCGTGGTAGCTGCCCGTGAGGTCGAACACCTTGCCCGACATCCAGCCGCCCAGCGCCATGCCGAACAGCGTGAACATCAGCACCGTGCCCACGCGCGCGCCCGCATCCTCCGGCGGAAAGTGTTCGCGAACGATGATGGCGTACGAAGGCACGATGCCGCCCTGGAACAGCCCGAACAGCGCCGAGATCACATACAGCGGCACCAGCCCGTCGAAGGGCAGGAACAGCAGCAGCGCCACGCACTGCAGCAGGCCGCCGAGCATCAGCGTGCGCAGCCCGCCGATGCGGTCGCAGATGACGCCCGACACCAGCCGGCTCACGATGCCGAAGCCCAGCATCAGCGACAGCATCATCGCGCCCTGTGCCGGCCCGTAGCCCAGGTCGCCGCAGTAGGCCACGATGTGCACCTGCGGCATCGCCATGGCCACGCAGCACGCGACACCGGCCACGCACAGCAGGCCCTGCGCCGTGCCCATGCGCAGGCCGAAGGGCCGCGTGGGGTCGCGTGCGGCCAGGCCACTCGACCGGTTCGACGCGCCGGCAGGCAGTGCCTGCGCAAGCGCAGGCGGCCGCGCGCGGAACAGCAACGCGAGCAGCGCCATCGTCACGCCGCAGAAGATGCCCATGCCGATGTAGGTCTGCCGCCAGCCCACCGTCTCCACGAAGTGCTGCGCGATCGGCGGCCACACCGCGCCGGCCAGGTAGTTGCCGCTGGCGCAGACCGCCACCGCGATGCCGCGCCGCTTGACGAACCACAGCGAGGTGTCGGCCACCAGCGGTGCGAAGGTCACCGAGCAGCCGAGCAGCCCGACCAGCAATGCCTGCGCGATGGTGAAGGACACGATGCCGCCCGACAGGCCCGTGGCGATGTAGCCCAGGCCGAGGAAGACCGAGCCGCCGAGCAGCGGCCACATCACGCCGACACGGTCGGCCAGCTTGCCCATGAGCACGCCGCCGAAGCCGAAGCCCAGCATCAGCAGCGTATAGGGCAGCGAGGCGTCGGCACGCGCCACGCCGAACTCGGCCTGCACCGCGGGCAGCATCACCGACACCACGTACATGCCGCTGCTGCCGACCGTCATGATCAGCAGCGTGAGGCCAAGGCGCAGCATGGCGTAGCGTGAATCGGGCAGGTGGCCGGGTGGGGTGAGGGGCGTTGTCTCCGCGCGGGTCATTGTTGTTGTCTCTCTTCTTCTTTCGGGGCGGCGTCAGGTGCGCCGCCGGGGGGGCGAAGGCGGCGGATGCACGTCGTGCACCACCTGCCCCGCAGTGAGCGTGTTGATCGTCGCGCCGGCGATGTCCATGAGGATCCGGCTGCGCTCCGCCGTCAGCGACACGGTGAGGTGCTGCACCGGCTGGGCGTCGAGGTCGTGCAGCAGGCGCACCATCTTCAGCAGCGGTGCGCCGGTGTCGACCTGCAGCAGCCGCGCGCGCACCGGGTCGGCCACCTCGGCCGTGATCTCCTGCACCACGCGGCCGAACTTCACGCCCTGCGACAGCAGGATCTCGTAGAGCGCATGCTTGCGCAACGCAGCGGCCGACACGCGCTTGCCGAGCCGCGACGGCACCCACGCGTCGGTGAGCATGACCGGCACGCCGTCGATGCTGCGCAGGCGCAGCGCATGCACGGCCTTCTCGTCGGGCGCGAGCTGCAGCAGCGCGGCCACGTCGGGCGGCGCCACGGACTGCGCGACCTCGAGCACCTCGACATCGGTTTCGAGTGCCGCCTTGCGCAACCCGTCGACCAGGCCGAGGCTGGGCCGTGCGCGCACCTGCGGCAGGTCGGCGCGCACGAAGGTGCCCAGGCCGTGCCGGCGTTCGACCAGGCCCAGCGAAGCCAGGTCGGCCAGCGCCCGGCGCACTGTGATGCGCGACACGCCGAAGCGCTCGCACAGCGACTCTTCCTTCGGCAACGCGCCGGAGGCAAAGACGCCGCGGGTGATTTCGTCACGCAGCACGACGAAGAGCTGCCGGTGCAGCGAGGTGCCGGGACCGCGTTCGAGCGAGGGAGCAGATGCGGGAGGACGTGCCATGACAGAAGGAAAAGCGAAGGTCGAGCATAGCAAGACGCCAGGATGGCGGCCGGACGACACGCTTGCGGATTCCCTCCAGTTGTATTTAGAATATAAACACATCAACTCAAACGCCATCCGGCAAGGCCCCGCCATGACTCCCACCCCGACGCTCCCTTCGCTTCGCCAGCTGCTCGACGCGCCCGGCATGGTGATCGCCCCGGGCGCCTACGACGCCATCGGCGCGCGCCTGATCGAGCAGGCAGGCTTCGCCGCCGTCTACATGACGGGCGCCGGCACCTCGGCCGCGCGCGGCTTTCCCGACTTCGGCCTGCTCACGATGAGCGAGATGGTCGACAACGCGGCGGTGATGGCACGCTCGGTCGACATCCCGCTCATCGCCGACGCCGACACGGGCTACGGCAACGAGCTGAACGTGACGCGCACCGTGCGCGAGTACGAGGCGCGCGGCGTGGCCGCCATCCACATCGAGGACCAGGTCTCGCCCAAGCGCTGCGGGCACCTCGACGGCAAGCAGGTGGTGTCGCACGAGGAGTTCGTCTCCAAGGTTCGCGCCGCGGTGGAGGCACGCCGCACGAAGGCGTTCATGGTCATTGCGCGCACCGACGCGCGCGCCATGCTGGGCCTGGACGAAGCCATCGCGCGCGCCAACGCCGCGCTGCAGGCCGGCGCCGACATGGCCTTCGTCGAAGCCACGCAGACGCCCGAGGAAGCCGCCGCCGTGCCGAGGCGCGTGCACGGCCCCTGCCTGCTCAACGTGGTGCCCGGCGGGCGCACGCCGGTGTTCGACCTGCGCGAAGCCGAAGCCATGGGCTATAGGCTCGCGATCCTGCCGGGGCTGATGCTCAAGGCCGCCATCGAGGCAGGCGACGCGGCGCTGGCCGAGCTGAAGGCGACCTTCAAGGCCCCGACGGTGAACGCCACCGTGGCGCAGACCTTCCGCCGCTTCGGCGCGGACGAATGGGATGCCCTGCGGACGCGCTTCAACGCAGGCGCGGCGATGGAAAGCCGCTGACATGGCCCGCACCCTGTTCGACAAGCTCTGGGATGCCCACGTGGTGCGCGCGCTCGGCGACGACTGGGCGCTGCTGCACATCGACCGCCACCTGCTGCACGACCTGTCGGGCCCGCCCGCGATGGCCGAGGTGGCCGCGCGCGGCCTGCCGCTGCACAACCCGGAGCTGGACTTCGCCACGCCCGACCACGCCGCCTCCAGCCAGCCCGGGCGCACGCCCGGCACCTTTGCGCTGGGCGGCAGGCTGCACGGCGCGCTGCGCGACCTCAGCGCGAAATCGGGCGTGCGCTTCTACGACCTGGGCCAGCCGGGCCAGGGCATCGTGCACGTGATGGGACCCGAAATGGGCATCGTGCTGCCGGGCCTCACGGTGATCTGCGGCGACAGCCACACCTGCACCAACGGCGGCCTCGGCGCGCTGGCCTTCGGCGTCGGCTCTTCCGAGAGCACGCACGCGCTGGCCACGCAAACCTTGCGGCAGCAAAAGCCACGGCGCATGCGCATCCGCTGCGACGGCGTGCTCGGCGCGGGCGTCACCGCGAAAGACCTCGCGCTGCACATCATCGGCCGGCTGGGCGCTGCGGCGGGCGTGGGGTACGCCGTCGAGTTCGCGGGCGAGGCAGTGCGCGCGCTCGACGTCGAGGCGCGGCTCACCCTTTGCAACCTCACGGTGGAACTCGGCGCGCGCTTCGGCCTGATCGCGCCCGACCAGCGCACCGTCGACTGGGTGCGCGGGCGCCCCTTCGCGCCGACAGGGGCGGCGTTCGACGCCGCCGCCGCGTACTGGCTCTCGCTGGCATGCGACGACGACGCCGTGTTCGACCGCGAAGAGGCGATCGACGCCGCCGCGGTCGCGCCGACCGTCACCTGGGGCACCAGCCCCGAGAACGCGATTGCCATCGACGGCCATGTGCCCGACCCAGCCCATGCGCCGGACGAGGCAGCGCGCGGCGCCATCGAGGCCGCACTGGCCTACATGGGCCTCGCGCCGCGCGCAGCCATTGCGGGCACGCCGATCGACTGGGTCTTCATCGGCTCGTGCGCCAACTCGCGGCTGCCCGACCTGCGCGCCGCGGCCGAAGTGGCGCGCGGCCGGCATGTGGCCAAGGGTGTGACTGCATGGGTCGTGCCCGGCTCCGAGAACGTCAAGCGCGCCGCCGAGGCCGAAGGGCTGCACGAGGTGTTCGAGGCTGCGGGCTTCCAGTGGCGCGAACCCGGCTGCAGCATGTGCGTGGCCGCCAACGGCGAGCAGGTGCCGCCCAAGGCGCGCTGCGTGTCCACTTCCAACCGCAACTTCGTCGGGCGGCAGGGGCCCGGGGCGCGCACGCATCTGGCGAGCCCCGCGATGGCGGCTGCCGCGGCGGTGACCGGCCGCATCACCGACGTGAGGACGCTGGCATGACCATGACCCCCTTCACCTCGGTCACCGGCACCGCCGCGCCGCTGATGCGCGCCAACGTCGACACGGATGTGATCATCCGCATCGAGCGCCTCACCGCGTTCAAGCGCGACCAGCTCGGACCTTACGCATTCGAGGCACTGCGCCTGCGACCGGACGGCAGCGAAGACCCGCAATGCGTACTCAACCAGCCAGCCTTTCAGCGCGCGCCCGTGCTGCTGGCGGCGGAGAACTTCGGCTGCGGCTCGTCGCGCGAAGGCGCGGTGTGGGCGCTGATGGGCCTGGGCATCCGCTGCGTGATCGCACCGAGCTTCGGCGACATCTTCTTCAACAACTGCTTCCAGAACGGCGTGCTGCCGCTGCGCTGGCCGGTCGCGCAGGTCGAGGCGCTGGCGGCGCAGTGCGCGGGCGGCGCGGCGGTCACGGTCGACCTGCATGCGCAAACCGTCACCGCGCCCGACGGCCGGGTGTCGCCCTTCGACATCGACCCGCTGCGCCGCGAGGCATTGCTGCACGGCCTCGACGACATCGGCCTCACGCTGAAGGACGATGCGCTGATCCGCGAATGGCAGGAGGCCGACCGTGCGCGCCGGCCCTGGGCCTGGCCCGCCGCGCAGGGAGCCCTTGCATGAACGCAACCACGGCCACCTCGCTGCGGGGGCACCCCTGGGTGCTGCGGTGGGCCGGCCTGCTCACGCGAGGCCGGCAAGCCGGTGACGGCGTCGGCTGCAACCGCTCGCCCGCGCTCGCGTGGAGCGCCTTGCCCGCGCAGGCCACGCACTGGCTGCTGCCGTGCAAAGACCCCGATGTGCCTATGGCCCACGCCATCACGCACCTGCTCGCAGGGGGCCGCGCTCGATCGACGCGCTGTCCGAAGGCGCGCGGACGACTCGCCCCCCGGCCTGACATGCCGCGCGCCGCCCCGGATTCATTCATTCAAAACGGAGACAACATGACCATCGAACGCCTCAAGAAATACAAGCCACCGCCGGCACTTTGCGTGATCGCCGCCGCCGCGCTCTGCTTGCTCGCACCCCCTGCGTTCGCTCAGGCCGCCTGGCACCCCGATCGCCCCGTGACCCTCGTCGTGCCCTATGCCGCCGGCGGTGGGACCGACGCCACGGCGCGCGCGGTGTCCAAGCAGCTCGGCGTGATCTGGGGCCAGCCGGTGATCGTCGAGAACATGCCCGGCGCCGACGGCCTCATCGGCACGCGCCGCGTGATGGAAGCCAAGCCCGACGGCTACACGCTCTTGCTGCAGGTGCCTTCGATCGTCATCACCAAGTACACGCCGGGACTGAAGGGCATCGACCCGCTCGCGCGGCTGGAGCAGGTGACGGCCGTGTCGCAGTCGCCCGCGGCGGTGGTCGTGAGCGCCAAGCTGCCGGTGAAGACGTTCGGCGAGTTCGTGCAGTACTGCAAGACTGCCGCGCAGCCCTGCTCGCTGGCCACCGGTGAATCGCTGGCGCGGGTGTCGGCCAAGCAGCTCGCGGCCGAGGCGGGGCTGCCGAACCTGATCGTCGTCAACTACCGCGGCACGGGCGCCATCGTGACGGACATGATCGCGAACAACGTCAACATGGCGTTCACCGGCATCACCGCCGCGCTGCCGCACTACAAGGCCGGCACGCTGAAGATCCTCGCCACGCAAGGCCCCAAACGCGCCGCCGCCCTGCCCGAGGTGCCGACCACCGCCGAGGCGGGCTATCCGCAGTTCCAGTCGGTGACGTGGTTCGGCCTGTTCGCGCCCAAGGGCACGCCTGCGAAAGTCACGCAAGGCATCGTCGACGCGCTGCACGAGGCGGTGAAGGACGCCGACGTGCGCAAGACCATCGCCTCGGCCGGCGCCGAGCCGGTGGTGAACACCCCTGCCGCCTTTGCGGCGCAGGTGCGGGAAGAAAGCGAGCGCATGGCGGCGCTCGTCAAGCTCTACCCGCTCGAGTAAGGCAACCCTCCCTCTTCCATCTTCCCTGGCCCGGGCGCCGCGCATCGGCCGCGCCCGCCGGCCTTTTCTGCCCAAGGAGCAAGACCATGGCTTCCATTCCCCAGACCGAACAGGTCGGCGTTCGCTGCGTGCTGATGCGCGGCGGCACCAGCAAGGCGCTGTTCTTCCACGAACGCGACGTGCCCCCCGCGGGCCCCGCGCGCGACCGGCTGCTCAAGCGCGCGATGGGCACGCCCGACGTGCTGCAGATCGACGGCATGGGCGGCTCGCGGCTCGTGACCTCGAAGGTCGCCATCGTCCAGCGCTCCGCGCGCGAGGATGCCGACGTCGACTACACCTTCGCGCAGGTCGACGTGGACCGCGACGGCATCGGCTACGACGCCAACTGCGGCAACATCTCCTCGGCCGTCGCGCCCTTCGCCATCGACGAAGGGCTGGTCGAGGCCGTCGAGCCGGTGACCACCGTGCGCATCCACAACACCAACACCGGCAAGCTGCTGGTGTCGAAAGTGCAGGTGAAGAACGGCAAGGCCCGCGTGCACGGCGACTGCGCCGTTCCCGGCGTGCCGGGCACGGGCGCGGAGATCCTCATGGACTACGCGGGCACCGTGGGCGCCAAGACCGGCCGGCTGCTGCCCACGGGCCGGGAAGTGGACACAGTGACGCTGGAAGATGGCCGCCGCATCGAGGTCTCGCTGTGCGACACGGCCAACCCCTGCGTGTTCATCGCGGCGCCATCGCTCGGCATGCACGGCAGCGAGCTGCCCGACGCCATCAGCGCCGACCGCGCGCTCATCGAGACGCTGGGCGAGATCCAGTCGAAGATGGGCGAACGCATCGGCCTGTACGCCGACTGGCGCGAGGTGCACCTGCCGGGCCTGCCGCTGGCGGTGATCGTCGCGCCGCCGGCCGACTACGTGGACGTGAATGGCCAGACGCAGGCGGCCGCCACCATGGACCTGCGGGCGCGCCTCGTGTTTCTCGGCAAGTGCCACGACAGCATGGCCGGCACCGGGTCGATGTGCACGGCCGCCGCCTCGCGCGTGACCGGCTCCACGGTGCACCAGGCCGTCGGCGCGCAGCGCGCGGCGACCGGCACGCTGCGCATCGGGCATCCGCTCGGCGTGATGGAAGTGAAGGTGGTGGCCGAAACCTCCGACCACCCGGCAGACACCCGCTTCTCGGCGCTGGGCCTCACGCGCACCGCGCGCCGACTGATGGCGGGCGAGGTCTACGTGCCCGTGGAGGAACACGCATGAATGCAACGTTCTCGCGGCGCACGTTTGCCGCGCTCTGCCTCACGGCAGCAGCCATCGCCACCACCACGGCCGTTGCACAAGGCCCGCTGCCCAACAAGCCGCTGCGCATCGTGGTCGGCTACCCCGCCGGCCAGACGGTGGACATCATTGCGCGCAACTACGCCGCAGCGCTCACCAAGGAGCTGGGCCAACCGGTATACGTCGACAACCGCGCAGGCGCCAACGGCAGCCTCGGCGCGCAGGAGGTGAAGCGCAGCGCGCCCGACGGCAGCACCCTGCTGCTCGGCACGCTGGGGCAGATGGCCATCAACCCGACGCTGTACAAGAAGCTGCCCTACGACACGCTGAACGATTTCGCCCCGGTGTCGCTGGTCAGCATGGGCTCGCTGCTGCTGGTGGCGAACCCGTCGTTCCCCGCGAACGACGCGAAGGAGCTGATCGCCTACGCCAAGGCGCGCCCCGGCAAGGTCGACTTCGGCTCGGGCGGCAACGGCATCACCGCGCACCTGGCGATGGAGATGTTCCAGGCGCAGGCCGGCATCCGGCTCAATCACATTCCCTACAAGGGTTCGCCCGCGGCGCTGAACGACCTGATGGGCGGCCAGGTGTCGCTGATGTTCGATGCCTTGCCATCGGTGCTGCCGCACGTGAAATCGGGCAAGCTGAAAGCACTGGCCATCTCGGGACTGAAGCGCAACCCGCAGTTGCCCGCGGTGCCCACGGTGGACGAACAGGGCTTCAAGGGCTTCGACGTGAATTCGTGGGTCGGCTTTCTCGCGCCGGCCGGCACGCCGCCGGCCACGGTGGAGGCGCTCAACGCGGCCATCCACCGCGCGGCGGCCAGCCCCGCGCTGCAGGAGGCCACGCGCGCCATCGGCTCCGAGGTGTCGGTGGACTCGTCCGCCCATTTCGCGGCCTTCCTGCAGAGCGAAGTGAAGAAATGGGGCAAGGCCGTGACGGACGGCAATGTCCAGATCGACTGACGAACCGGAGCCCTTCCATGCAAAGCAAAGCCACGACCCTTTCCGCGGACGCCACCGACCCCTCGGGCCCTACCGGCCGCCTGGCCCACTGGCTCGCCGACTTCCGCCTCGACACCGCGCCCGCTTCGGCGCGCGAACGCGCCAAGGCCCTCACCCTCGACGGCATCGCCTGCGCCATCGTCGGCGCGCAGCTGCCGTGGTCGCGCACTGCCGCGCAGATCGTGCAGAAGTTCGAAGGCCGCGGCGACCGCACCATCGTCGGCTGGGGCGCGCGCACCAGCGCACCGGGCGCGGCGCTGCTCAACGGCACCTTCATCCAGGGCTTCGAACTGGACGACTACCACCCGCTGGGCCCGCTGCACAGCGCATCGATCGTGCTGCCCGCGCTGTGGGCGGCCTCGGAAGGCGACCTGAAGGTCACGGGTCGCCAGTTCCTCGAAGCCGCCCTGGCCGGCTACGAAGTCGGACCGCGCGTGGGCATGGCGCTGCATGGTGCGCAGATGCTGTCGCGCGGCTGGCACTCGGGTTCGGTGTTCGGCACGCACGCGGCGGCGGCGGCGGTCGGCAAGCTGCTGGGGCTGGACCCCGCGCGCTTCGAAGACGCGCTGGGCCTGGCGGGCACGCAGTCGGCCGGGCTCATGGCCGCGCAGTACGAGGCAATGTGCAAGCGCATGCACCATGGCTTCTCGGCGCGCAACGGCCTGTATGCCGCTGTGCTGGCCGAAGGCGGCTACACCGGCATCAAGCGTGTGTTCGAGCGCGAGTACGGCGGCTTCCTCTCCACCTTCGGCGAAGGTCACGACCCCGACGCGTCGAAGATCACCGAGGCGCTGGGCGAGCGCTGGGAGGTGGAGCGCATCGTCATCAAGCCCTATGCGGCGATGGGTGGCATCCACTCGCCGCTGGACGCGCTGTTCGACGCCGCCGCGCAGCGCAAGCTGGTGCCCGAAGACATCGCGCGCATCGAGGTCGAGGTGAGCCACGCGGTCTACCACCACGGCTGGTGGGTGCCCGAGCGGCCGCTGACGCCCATCGGCGCGCAGATGAACATCGGTTACGCGCTGGCCGTGGCGGTGCTCGACGGCGAAGCGATGGTGAAGCAGTTCACACCCGCGCGCATCGACGCCGACGACGTGTGGGCGCTGATTCCGCGCATCGAGGTGCGGCACCAGCCCGAATTCGATACCGGCGGCCCGCTGAAGCGTGGCCGTGTGCGGCTGGCGGTGAGCTTCACTGACGGCCAGCGCATCCAGATCGACCGCAACGCGTCCCGCGCCATCGAGTCGCCGCAAAGCAGCGACGAGGTCGCGGCCAAGTACCGCGCGCTGACCGACGGACTGATCGATGGCGCGCGGCAGCAGGCCATCGAGCAGATGGTGCATTCCATCGAAGACCTGCCCGACGTGCGCGAGCTACTCGCGCTGCTGGCGCCGCCTGTGGCGGCGGCCTTCGACTGACAGGCCCTGAAAAGAACGAAGGAGACAAGACACCATGACGCACACATCCGCGCACACCTCCACTCACACGCACCGCCGCACGTTCTCGCTGGGCCTGCTGGCACTCGCGGGTGCGGCCTGCCTGCCCGCCCGCGCGCAGGACCCGTGGCCCGCAGCCAAGCCGATCCGCCTGGTGCTGCCGTTCTCCGCCGGCGGCCCCGGCGACACCAACGTGCGCGCCATGGCGCAGGCCCAGGGCAAGCGGCTGAACCAGACCATCATCGTGGACAACCGGCCGGGCGCCGGCGGCATCATCGGCAGCGAATACGTCGCCAGGAGCGCGCCCGACGGCTACACCTGGCTGTCGGCCGGCAACGGGGCCATCGCCAACGCGCTGCTGCGCCCGAAGATGCCGTATGCGGAGACCGACCTCGTGCCCGTGGTGGGCACCAGCACCGCGCCCTCGGTGCTGGTCACCAACGCGGGCGTGCCGGTGAAGAACCTGAAGGAGCTGCAAGCGTGGGCCCGCGCCAAGGGCCGGCTGAACTTCGGCACCGCAGGCAGCGGCAGCACCGGGCACTTCGTGGCGGAGATGGTGGAGGCCGCGCTCGGCGTGCCGGTGACGCTGGTGCACTACAAGAGTGGCTCGCAGACGGTGAACGCCATCGTCGGCGGCGAGGTGGACCTGGCCTCGGAGGCACCCATCGGGGTCTCCGCGTTCGTGCAGTCGGGCAAGCTGCACGCGCTGGCGCTCACGGCACGCGAACGCACCGGACCGATGAAGCAGGTGCCGACCACGGTCGAGCAAGGCTTCCCGACGATCCTCATGCAGCACTGGGGCGGCATCTTCGCGTCGAAGGGCACGTCGCCCGCCGTGCTCGACCGCATCGCCGAAGTGACCCTGCGCTCCTACCAGGAAGACGCCGACCTGATCGCGCAGACCGAGCGCGGCGGCGCGCAGCCGATGCTGCTGGGGCGCGCTGGTTTCGAGAAATTCCTGCTGGAGGAGCGCACGCGCATGGCGCAGATCGTCACCGCGTCGCACATGACGCTGGAATAGCCGCCGGCCCGGTACCGGGAATCAGTGCTGCGGCGCGGCAAAGACACCCGCGGCCAGCGCCTTGGGCATCGGTCCACCAGGCTTGGGCTTGTCGTCGCAGCCGGCAGTCAGCAGGCCGAGGCAGAACAAAAGAACGAATGCTGTGCTTCTCATACAGCCCATGCTATGACCGCGCCGCGGTGCGTCAAGTCGGACACCGCGCCGAACCGCCTCACCAGGCGTCGAGCACGTCGTGCGCAATGCCGAAGCCGGTGCTCGCGCCGCTGCCGCTGGTGACCAGCACCACGCGCGTGGCGTCGTCCGGCGCGTCGATCACGCAGGGCGTGGTCTTCGACGACGGGTACACGCCGGTCCAGCGCTCGGTGACCTGCGCGGCCTCCAGGTTCAGCGTGCTGCGCAGGTGACGCAGGATGAGCTGGTCGACCGCCTCCATCGCGAAGGGCTCGGGCGCATCGGCGTAGTGGTGCGAGTCGCCCACCACCAGCGAGCCGTCGGCGCTCTGCACCACGATGAGGTGGATGCCGTGCGCCAGCGAGGCCGCTTCTTCCTGTTGCAGCCGTGCGCGCAGCGCGGCGGCCTCGGGCAGCGTGCTGTAGCCCTCGTAGCGCACCAGGCTCAGGTCCATCATCACGGAGCCGGGCAAATGAAAGCCGGGCTCGGGCTGCACGCGCAGCATCTGCAGGCGGCACAGCGTGAGGTCGTGCGCGGCGATGCGCTCGGCGAACAGGCCGTGCAGGTCGGTGTTGGTGCACACCACCACGCGCTCGGCATGCAGCGTGCCGCGCGAGGTGCGCACGCGCGGTGCTTCGACTTCGTGCACCGCTTCGCCGAAGCGGAAAGTCACGCCGTGCGCCTCGGCCAGCCACTTCGCGAGCCGGCCGATGGCGGTGCGCGATTCCACGCGCAGCTCGTGCGGGCTGAACAGCACCGACTGCGCATCGGCCAGGCTCAGCGCCGGTGCCTTGGCCTGCGCATCGGCGGCGTCGAGCAGCTCGCAGCCCTCGCCCATCGGCGTGCGCATGAAGGCCTCGAGCACGTCGTGCGCCTCGGGGCGGTAAGCGGCGAGCCAGAGGTTGCGGTGCACGATGTCGATGCCCGCATACGGCGCGATCTGCTGCCACACCTCGCGCGCATGCATCGCACGGCGCCAGGTGTCGCCCGGTGCCTGGCCGGTGACGGTGATGAAGCCGAAGTTGCGGATCGACGCGCCCACGCAGGCCGCGTCGCGCTCGACCACGCACACCTTCAGGCCGCGCTGCGCGGCGGTGTAGGCGTGGGCCAGGCCGACGATGCCGGCGCCGACCACGATCAGGTCGAAATGGTCAGAGTAAAGAGCTCGGGTCGCGGGCTTCACCGGTGTCTCCATGCCTGGGTGCGCTTGAGTGCCCCCTGCCCCGCGAGCGCGAACAGGCCCCGGCCGAGCGCGGCCGTGAGCATGATCAGCGAGGCCATGGCGGCGGCCGGCGCAACGTCGCCGGCGTCGTCCATGTTGAGCACGGCAATGGCGGCCAGCGAAGTCTGCGGCGAATAGAGGAACACGACAGCCGACACGGTCGTCATCGCGTTGACGAAGAAGTAGCCGCCCACGCCGAGCACGGTGGGCAGCGCCACCGGCAGGTGCACGCGCCACAGGGTGCGCCAGAAGGGCACGCCCATCGACTCGGACACCAGCTCGTACTCGCGGTCGAGCTGGCGCAGCGCGGTGAGCGAGGTGAGGTGCGCCACCGAGAAGAAGTGCGCCACGGTGCACACCACGAGGATGGTCATGCTGCCGTAGATGCCGCGCAGCGGGTTCGACGGCGAGATGAAGAAGAAGATGTAGCCCACGCCCAGCACCAGCCCGGGCACGGCCAGCGGCAGGTTGGCCAGCAGGTTGAGCAGTTCGCGCAGCAGCCCGAAGTGGCGCGGCTTCTCGACCAGGTAGGCCGAGACGAAGGTGGCGAGCGCACCCGCCACCGCCGCGCACACGGCCAGTCGCAGCGAGTTGAAGTAGCTGCCCCAGCCGCCGCCGTCCATGTTGCTGAAGTCGTAGTTCTTCACCGACGGCGCGAGGTTGTAGGGCCAGTAGGTGGCCAGCGAGGCGAACACGGCCATGCCGATCATCACGAGGATGGCGCACGCGGTGAGCACGCAGAACGCGAGCAGCGCGCGGTCGCGCGACTTCACCGGTTCGGGCTGGTACGGCGTGGCGCGTGCCGACAGCGCCGCGGCCTGCTTGCCGCGCACGCGGCGCTCGACCAGGAAGGACAGCACCGCGGGAATGAGCAGCACCAGGCCGACCACGGCGCCCATCTGGAAGTTCTGTTGCCCGACCACCTGCTTGTAGATGTCGGTCGCGAGCACGCCGGTCTGGCCGCCCACCACCTTGGGCACGCCGAAGTCGGTGATGACCAGCACGAAGACCACCATCGCGGCCACGATCAGGCCGTAGCGCGACGACGGCAGCGTCACGGTACGGAAGATGCGCCAGCGCGAGGCGCCGAGGGTCTGCGCGGCTTCGTACAGCCGGCCGTCGGAGGTGGCCATGGCCGTGGTGAGGATCAGCAGCGCATGCGGCAGCGTCCAGAACACCGAGCCCAGCACGATGCCCAGCGGCCCGTAGATCGACACCTCGCCCAGCAGCCCCTTGAACAGGCCCTGGTTGCCGAACAGATACACGAGGCTGATGGCCGGCAGGAGCGAAGGCGCGAGCAGCGGCACCAGCGCCACCGCGCGCAGAAGGCCCTTGGCCGGCATGCACGACAGCGTGAGCCCGTAGGCGTACACGTAGGCGATGCCGGTGCAGATGACGGCGCTGACGGCGGCGAGCCCCAGGCTGTTGAACGCCGACTGCACGAGCGCCGGGTTGTCGAGGTAGCGCGCAAAGTTGGCGAGGCCCACGAAGGCGCCCGCGCGGTCGAAGAAGCTCTGGCCGACCAGCGCACTTACGGGCAACGCGACGATCACGACCAGCACAAGCACCATCAGCAGCACGGCGGCACCGGTCAGCCATCGCTCGCGGTCGAACGCGCCCATGCGCGCCATGCGCGCCGTCGCCACCGGCAGGACGGCAACGGCGTCGGGAGAACTGCTCATGCTCAATGCGCCAGCACCGACAGCGCGTTCAACGGCAACTGGATATGCACCATGCTGCTGGGCACCAAGGGCTCGCCGCCGCCACCGCGCGCATCGGCGGGCAGCTCGGCTTCTATCTCTATGCCCAGCGGCTCGCATGCCAGGCGGGCCGAGGTGCGGTTGCCGAAGAACTCGGTGTCGAGCAAGCGCGCCGCGAAGCTGTTGGCGCCGAGTTCGGTGCCGAAGCGCTTGACCACCACGTGTTCGGGGCGAATGCCCACGGTGGCCTGCGAACCGACGCTCAAGTTGCCCGGCGCGCAGAACAGCTCGCTGTCGCGCACCCGCACCTTGCCGTCGGCCAGCACCGTCGCGGGCAGCATGTTCATGCGCCCGACGAAGCCGGCCGCGAAACGGGTGCGCGGCTGGCGGTACAGCTCGTCGGGGGTGCCCGCCTGCTCGATGCGGCCGTTGTGCATCAGCACCACGCGGTCGGCCATCGACAGCGCTTCTTCCTGGTCGTGCGTGACCATGATGGTGACGATGCCCAGGCGCTTCTGCAGCGCGCGGATTTCGCTGCGCAGGCTGGCGCGCACCTGCGCGTCGAGCGCGGAGAGCGGCTCGTCGAGCAGCAGCAGGCGCGGGTTGGGGGCCAATGCACGCGCCAGGGCGACACGCTGCTGCTGGCCGCCCGAGAGCTGCACGGGGTACTTGTCGGCATGCGCGGTGAGGCCGACCAGGTCGAGCATCTCGCGCGAACGCTTGGCCATCTCGCGGGCCAGTGCGCCCGTGGGATGCAGGCCGTAGGCGATGTTCTGCGCGGCCGTGAGGTTGGGAAACAGCGCGTACGACTGGAACACCACGCCGAAGCCGCGCGCCGCGGGCGGCAGGCCCGCGATGTCCTGGCCGCCCAGCAATATCTGGCCGCTGTCGGCGCGCTCGATGCCGCACACGATGCGCAGCAGCGTGGTCTTGCCGCAGCCCGAGGGGCCGAGCAGGCACACGAACTCGCCAGGCTCGATGTCCAGGTCGATGCCGTCGAGCACGCGTGTGGCGCCAAAGGACTTGCCGATGCCGCGAAGGGAGAGAAAGCTGCTGCTCGTCATGACCAGGTACCGCTTCGTTTCAAGGGGATCAGAGCGGCTTCTTCTCGGACTTCGACTCGTAGCGCTTGGACCACTCCGTCAGGATGCGGTCGCGGTTGGCGGCGGCCCAGGTGAAGTCGTTCTTGGCGAGCAGCTTCTCCACATCGCCCGGCACGAACTCCAGCTTTTCCTGGATGCCCGGCAGCGCAAGCACGGCGAAGTTCTTCGCGTACAGCTCGTTGGCCTGCTTCGTCACGGCCCAGTCGGCCAGCGCCTTGGCGGCGTCCTGCTTCTTGCTGGTCTTGATGATGCCGGTGGCTTCCATGTCCCAGCCCAGGCCTTCCTTGGGCAGCACGATGTCGATGGGCGCGCCGTCGCGCTTGGTCTTGTTGGCGCGGTATTCGAACGACATGCCGAGCGCGAACTCGCCCGCGCCGGCCTGGCGGCAGGGCTTGCTGCCCGACTGGCTGTAGATGCCGATGTTCTGGTGCAGCGCGTCCATGTACTTCCAGGCCTTGTCCTCGCCCATCATCTGGATCCAGCCCGACACCATCAGGTAGCCCGTGCCCGAGGCGGCGGGGTTGGGCATGGTGATCTGGCCCTTGTAGACCGGGTTGGTCAGGTCGGCCCAGCTGGTGGGCTTGGGCAAGTTCTTCTTGGTGGCTTCGGAGGTGTTGAAGCAGATGGCCGACGACCACACGTCCATGCCGACCCACTTGGGCGGGTTCGCCGGATCGCGCATGGTGGGCTTGACGGCGTCCAAGCCCTTGGGCGCGTAGGGCTGGAGCATGCCTTCCTTGTCGAGCAGCATCAGCGAGGTGGCGGCCAGGCCCCACACCACGTCGGCCTGCGGGTTGGCCTTTTCGGCCAGCAGCTTGGCGGTGACGATGCCGGTGGAGTCGCGCACGAACTTCAGCTCGATGGCCGGGTTCTCCTTTTCGAAGGCGGCCTTGTAGGCCTGCACCTGGTCGGCTTCGAGCGCGGTGTAGACCAGCAGCTCGGTGCGGCCCTGGGCCGACGCGGCGAAGGCCATCGAAAGCAGGGCGGCCGGCACGACGGACCAGCGGAGTTGACGATGCAGCATGGTGGGATCCTTGGGAGAAAGTAGAGAGAAGAGAGGACGCGGTGCGGGGCAAACGGACAGGCAGGCGAAAGTACGAAAGTCGTCCGGTGCGGCGAATGCGGGCGATGCTGGCAGCGGCATGTGACAGGGATTTGTCGGATGCCCCAAAAAAACCCAAACGCCCAAAAAAGCGCCCGCGATCGGCGGCACCGTCATCCGCGTGTCACTGCCTGGCGGCAAAGTCCGGGTTCCATTGCCCGTGTTTTCGCTTCGCCCGCTCCGTTCACTTTCATGACCCTCGACCTCGCCGAGATCGCCCGCCTGTTCGCCGAACGCGGCGGGGTTGCCTACGCGGGTGAACCGGTGTCGCAGCTGGAGCACGCGCTGCAATGCGCCTGGCTGGCCGAACAGGCTGGCGCGAGCGACGCGCTGGTGACGGCCGCGCTGCTGCACGACCTGGGCCACCTGCTGATCGCCGAGCACCAGACGCTGTCGCGCTCGCCCACCGAGCTGGGCATCGACGACCGGCACCAGTACATCGCCCTGCCCCTGCTGCGCGGCGCCTTCGACGCCGAGGTGCGCGAGCCGATCCGGCTGCACGTGGATGCCAAGCGCTACCTGTGCGCCACGCAGGCCGGCTACTTCTCGAAGCTCTCGCCCGACTCGGTGCGCAGCCTGGCGTTGCAGGGCGGCGTGATGGACGGCGAGGCCGCGCAGCGCTTTGCCGCGCTCGAAGGGGCCGGCGACGCCGTGCGGCTGCGGCTGTGGGACGAAGAGGCGAAGGTGCAAGGGCTGCAAACGCCGCCGCTGGGGCACTTCCTGGCGACCGCGGCCAGGGTGATGCGGCGCTGATCGAAGTCTTTTTGGTGCCTGGGCCGCATTTCAGGCCGGTTTAAGAAACATTTGTCTACTATGGTTTCCTCACGATGAACGGCGCGCGAGCGCCTGCGAGGAAACCTGCATGTCTCTCTCCGTCACGGCGCGTGCCGCCACGTTCGCCCAGGTCCTGAGGCGCGTCTTCGCGCTGTCGGCGCCATATTTCAAGTCGGAGGAAAAGTGGCGCGCCCGCGCCATGCTGCTGACCATCGTCGCGCTCAACCTGTTCTATGTGTACGTGGCCGTGCTGGGCAACGAGTGGTACGGGCGCTTCTACGACGCGCTGCAGAACAAGAACGCGGTGGTCTTCTGGCACGAGGTGGGCGTGTTCGGCTGGATCGCCTTCGCCAACATCGCGGTGCAGGTGCTCAAGTTCTACGTGACCCAGTTGCTGCAACTGCGCTGGCGCTCCTGGATGACGCGCAGCTACCTGTCGCGCTGGATGGCCGACCGCACCTTCTATCACCTGGAGCTGGCGCGCTACGCCGGCAAAAACGGCCAGACGCCGGACAACCCCGACCAGCGCATCCAGGAGGACATGCAGATCTTCACCAGTTCCACGATGACGCTGTCGATGGGCCTGCTGAACGCCGTGGTCACGCTCATGAGCTTCATCGGCCTGCTCTGGGGGCTGTCGGGTAATTTCTCGTTCACGTTCAGCGGCACCACCTACCAGGTGGTAGGCGCGATGGTCTGGGTGGCGCTGGGTTATTCCATCATCGGCACCGTCATCACGCACTTCATCGGACGCCCGCTGATCGGGTTGAACTTCAGACAACAGCGCTACGAAGCCGACTTCCGGCACCACCTGGTGCGTGTGCGCGAGTACAGCGAAGCCATCGCGCTGGACAAGGGCGAGACGGTCGAGCGCGGCCAGCTCGACCTGCGCTTCGGCGACGTGCTGCGCAACTACCTGCAGTTGATCAAGCAGCAGAAGAACCTGGTCACCTTCACCTCGTTCTTCGGGCAGGCGGCAGTGATCTTTCCGTTCCTGGTGGCGGGGCAGCAGTACTTCGGCGGGGCCTTCCAGCTCGGCCACCTGATGCAGATCGGCTCGGCCTTCGGCAAGGTGCAGGAGTCGCTGAGCTGGTTCGTCGACAACTACGACAGCGTGGCCGTGTGGCGCGCCACCACCGACCGCCTGACCAGTTTCGACGACGGCATGCGCGCCCACGCCGAGCGCGACGACAGCGTGCAGCGCACCCCCGCGGCCGTGCTGCGCACCGACGACCTTGCGGTCGCGCTGCCCGACGGCGCGCCGCTGCTCGCCGGCGCCGCGCTGTCGGTCAAGCCCGGGGACAGCGTGTTGCTGCAGGGCCCGTCCGGCAGCGGCAAGTCGACGCTGTTCCGCTCGTTCGCCGGCATCTGGCCGTTCTCCAAGGGCCACATGCAGGTGCCGGACGACGCCGTCTTCATGCCGCAGCGCCCCTACGTGCCCGACGGCAAGCTGCGCGACGCGCTGACCTACCCCAACCCGGCCGCGGACTTCAGCGACGACCAGTTGCGCCAGGCGCTGACCGACGCCCTGCTGCCCGACCTGGCCACCCGCCTGGACGACAGCGACGCCTGGAGCCAGAAGCTCTCGGGCGGCGAGCAGCAGCGCCTGGCCATCGCGCGCGTGCTGCTGAAGAAGCCGGCATGGCTGTTCGCCGACGAGATCACCAGCGCGCTGGACGCGCACGCCGAGGGCGTGCTCTACAAGCGCCTCTCGGACACCGTGCAGGCCGCCGGGGGCGCCATGGTGTCGATCGCGCACCGTGCGGCGGTAGGCGACTTTCACAACCAGCGATGGACGCTGGAGCCGCAGGCCGAAGGATCGACGGGCGCGCGCTACCGGCTGAACACGGCGGCTGTTCAGCCCGCAGCGGCCTGACCGGAATATCGCTCCCAGCCCTTCTTGCGCAGGTCGCAGGCGGGGCACTCCCCGCAGCCGTAGCCCCAGGCCTGGCGGTGTTCGCGGTCGCCGAGGTAGCAGGTGTGGGTTTCTTCGACGATGAGGTCCACCAGCGGCTCGCCGCCCAGGCGGTGGGCCATGGCCCACGTCTCGGCCTTGTCGATCCACATGAGCGGCGTCTCGATGACCAGGCGGCGCTCCAGCCCGAGCGACAGCGCGAGCTGCATCGCCTTCATGGTGTCGTCCCGGCAGTCGGGGTAGCCCGAGAAGTCGGTTTCGCAGACGCCGGTGACGATCACCTGCAGCCCGCGCCGGTAGGCCAGCGCGCCGGCCAGCGTGAGGAACAGCAGGTTGCGCCCGGGCACGAAGGTGTTGGGCAGGCCGTCGGCCTGCATGGCGAACGCCACTTCCTCGGTGAGGGACGAGCCGCCCAGCTGCGCCAGCGCGGCGAGCGTGAGCACATGGTCTTCGCCCAGGCGGGGCGCCCAGTCGGGAAAGCGCTCGCGCACCTGCGTGAGGATGGTGCCACGCACGTCGAGCTCGACGCGGTGGCGCTGCCCGTAGTCGAAGCCCAGGGTTTCGACGCGCTGGTACCTGGAAAGCGCATCGGCCAGGCAGGTGGTGGAGTCCTGGCCGCCGGAGAACAGGACGAGGGCGGTGGTGTGCAGGGGCATATCCGTCGACGGCGGGCCGTCGTAGTCCAAAGCCGCAATTTTCGCAGGCCAGGTCGCGCGCACGGATACGATCCCGCGAATGAACACTAAACACCTGGTTGCATGGGCGGTCACCTTCGTGGTGCTGCTGGTCATCGACATGATCTGGCTCGGCGTCGTCGCCAAGAGCATGTACCAGGAGGCCATGGGCGACCTGATGTCGCCGAACCCGCGGCTGGCCTTCGCGGCGGCGTTCTACCTGATCTATCCCATCGGCTTGCTGATCTTCGCGATCCTGCCGGGCGCCGAGGCGCAGAGCGTGACACGGGCGGCGGTGCTTGGCGGCCTGTTCGGCCTGTTCTGCTACGCCACCTACGACCTGACGAACCTGGCCGTCATTCGCAACTGGCCGCTGGCGCTGTCTTTCATCGACATTGCGTGGGGCACGCTGGTGAGCGGTGTGGCGGCCGCAGCGGGCGCGGCCGCGCTGAGGTGGTACGCGACGCGTTGACCGGCCCGCGCTCGACCTCACGCTCCCCGAAGAAAACGCGCTGACTTTTTCAGCGCAGGAGACTCGTCACTCCCGGGTCATCCGAGGTCTTTAGATTGCAGCTCCAGAAACGGTGCGCAGCAGGCGCGCCGCTCGAACACCATCCGAGGGAGTTGCATGACTCGACGCTTCCATGCCCCAGCGCTGCTGCTGGGCGTTTCCTTGCTGCTGTCCGCCTGCGGCGGCAGCAACAACACCAGCCACGTGCTGCCGCTCACTCCGCCCCCGGCCACGCCGCCCGTGGCGGCGCAGGCGCAGAGGAACGTGCTGTTCTTCCTGGGCGACGGCATGGGCATCACCACCATGACCGCGGCGCGCATCTACAAGGTCGGCGAAGACGGCGACCTCACGATGGACACGCTGCCCGAGACCGCCTTCGTCCACACCTATTCGAACGACGCCCAGGTGACCGACAGCGCGCCCTCGATGTCGGCCTACATGACCGGCGTGAAGATGAACAACGAAGTCATCTCCATGAGCGCGGACACCAAGGCCACCGACGCGGCGGGCAAGGCCTACCACGTCAACTTCGACAGCACCTGCCCCTCGGGCAACGGCCAGGCCGTGGAAACGCTGCTGGAACAGAGCAAGGCCAGGGGCTATGCCACCGGCGTGGTGACCACCACGCGCATCACGCATGCCACGCCCGCCGCCACCTACTCGCATGTGTGCCACCGCGACGCCGAGAACACCATCGCCGCGGCGCTGGTGCCGGGCGGCGCGGGCTACAACGGCAAGCTGGGCGACGGCGTGGACGTGTTCTTCGGCGGCGGCACCGACTACTTCACCAGCAAGGAAGCCGGCGGCAAGCGCAACGACAAGCGCGACCTGATCGCCGAGCTGAAGGCCGCGAAGTACAGCTTCGCCGCCAGCAAGAGCGACTTCGACAAGCTGCCCGTCGACGGCAGCACCAAAATCGCCGGCCTGTTCACCAAGAGCCACATGGCCTACGACCTGGACCGCGACGCCGCCAAGGAGCCGAGCCTGGCCGAGATGACCGGCAAGGCCATCGACGCGCTGGCCGCGCGCAAGAAGGGCTTCTTCCTGATGGTGGAAGGCGGGCGCATCGACCATGCGCTGCACGCCACCAACGCACGCCGCGCGCTGCAGGACACCGGCGCCTTCGACGACGCGATCAAGCTCGCGCTCGACAAGATGCAGGCCATCGACCCGGGCCTGAAGAACACGCTGGTGGTGGTCACGGCCGACCACGACCACACGCTGCAGCTCAACGGCTACGCCGCGCGCACCGGCAAGACCGAAGCCGGCAAGCCGGGCGTGCTCGGCCTGGTGAAGGACTACGTCGACACCAGCAAGACCAGCAAGGACGTCGACGGCAACCCGTACACCATCATCGGCTTCGGCAACGGCCCGGTGCGCCTGGCCACGCGCGGCGCCATCGACGCCACCGCGCTGGAAAGCAAGGACTACAGGCAGGAAGCGGTGGTGCCGATGGACGGCGCGAGCGACTCCGAGACCCACGGCGGTGCCGACGTGTTCCTGGGCGCGCAGGGCCTGGGCGCGGACAACTTCTCGGGGGTCATCACCAACACCGACGTGTTCGGGCTGATCAAGAAGGCGGTCGGCCTGTGAGGGGCCGCGAGCACCCACGGACGAACACCCACATGCCCAAGACCATGAACCGCACCATTCGCACCACCCGCCTGGCCGTCGCCCTGCTTGGCGGCGCCGCAGGCATGCTGGCCGGCAACGCGCACGCCGCCGGCGAAGCCAGGAACGTCATCTTCTTCCTCGGCGACGGCATGGGCCCCGTCACCGTCACCGCAGCGCGCATCTACAAGGGGGAGAAGCAGCTGGCCGCCAGGCCCGGCTCGCTGGTGAGCCCGGAGCGCGCCAACCTCGTGATGCAGTCGCTGCCCTACGCGGCGCGCGTGAAGACCTTCTCGCTGGACGGCCAGACCACCGACAGCGCGCCTTCCATGGCGGCCTACATGACCGGCGTGAAGATGCGCAACGAGGTGATCTCGATGTCGAGCGACACCGTCGCCGTCGACAGCACCGGCAAGCAGTACATCAACGGCGAGAACACCACCTGCCCGCCGACCAACGGCAAGGCCGCCGACACGCTGCTGGAGCTCGCCAAGGCCAAGGGCCGCGCGGTGGGCGCGGTGTCGACCACGCGCGTGGGCCACGCCACGCCGGCCACCACCTACGCGCACATCTGCAACCGCAACGGCTACAACACCATTGCCGAGCAGAGCGTGCCGGGCCATGCCAACTACAACCCCAAGCTGCTCGACGGCATCGATGTGCTGCTGGGCGGCGGCCAGCGCAACTACCTGACGACGGCGGGCACCAAGCGCACCGACGGCGTCGACCTGGTGGCCGCGATGACCGCCAAGGGCTACACCTACGTGGACAACGGCACCAAGCTCAAGGCCGTCGATGCGGCCGCCACGGGCAAGCTGCTGGGCCTGTTCTCGCCGAGCGAGATGGCCTACGAGCTGGACCGCGTGAAGCAGAACCTCGACCAGCCCAGCCTGTCGGACATGACCGAGAAGGCGCTCGGCGTGCTGAGCAGGAACGACAAGGGCTTCTTCCTGATGGTGGAGGGCGGGCGCATCGACCACGCGCTGCACGGCACCAACGCCAAGCGCGCGCTGGAAGACACGCTGGCCTTCGACGCGGCCATCCAGACCGCGCTGGACTACATGAACAAGAAAGACCCGGGCCTGAAGAACACGCTGGTGGTGGTCACGGCCGACCACGACCACGCGATCGCCTTCAACGGCTATCCGAAGATCGGCAACCCGATCCTGGGCCTGGTCAACGGCTACGCCGACGGCAAGCCCTCGAAGGCGTCGGACGGCAAGCCGTACACCACGCTGGTGTTCGGCAACGGCGGCCGGCCCAACGCGACCGCAGGCAGCGACGTCAACGCGGAAGACGGCGGCAAGAAGTGGATCGCCCCGGCACGCGCGGCGAGCCGCGACGACCAGAGCGTGATGGACACCACGGACGACAACTTCCTGCAGGAAGTCGGCATCAACCTCGGCTCGCCCGGCGCGGAAACGCACGGCGGCGGCGACGTGATGCTGTTCGCCGGCGGCGCGGGCTCGAAGATCTTCAAGGGCACCATGGAGAACATCAAGGTGTTCAACAAGGTGAAGGAAGCGGCCGGCCTGTGAACGCCTCCCCGACCCTCAAGGCGCTGCTGGGCGCCACGGCCTTCGCGGCCTTCTCGATGACGGCGGGCGCGGCGGGCGACGCTGCGGCGCCCGACCAGAACCTGCGCATCAGCCACCACGTGATGTCGATCGGCAAGGACGGCGTGCAGCGCGAGAGCCGCTACGCCGACCTGATGTTCCGCCGCGCCGGCACGGTGTGGATCGAGCGCGAACTGCCGCCGGTGCTGCGCGCCGACCACGACCACGAGGCGCGCGAAGGCAAGGTGCACATCGGCCACTCGCACGCCGACACCACGGCAGCGCCGCTGTGGCTGCGCCGCGATGCGGCCGGCAAGGTACAGGTGGGCATGGTGCTGCGCGAGCAGCGCAAGGTGATCGAGGTCGACCAGGCCAACTACGGCAACGTGGGCTACGGCGGCTCGTGGGCCAACGCCTACTGGCTGGTCGACCCGGCGAGCCTGCCGCGCATGAAGGCGCTGGGCGCCGGCGGCAAGGGGGTGCAGCGCTACGAGTTGCCGCAGGGCGAAAGCACGCTGCGCATCGACTGGGACGTGGCGGGCCGCTACGCCCGCAGGATCGAGCAGCGCAACGCGAACGGCACCTCGGTCAACACGATGACCGCCGCGGCCATCGCGGCACCGAAGACACTGCCCTGGCAGACCGCCGAGGTCTACGAGCGCGGCGAGTACTCGGACTTGCTGGACTGAAGTTCTAGAGGAAGCGCTCCAGCAGCTTGCGCGACGCGCGGTCCAGTTCCTTCACGTCGGGAATCCTGAACTGCACGCCGTGCGCGCTGGCGATGAGCAGCGCGCCGCCTTCGAGGCGGCGAATGTCTTCCTCGGCCTTGAGCACGAAGGCGGTGTCGCCGCGGTCGGTGCTCACGGTCCAGGTGCTGGGCACGCCGAAGCTGGACACGCGGTGCAGCCGCAGCAGCGTGGGCGCGAAGTCGCGCACGGCAAGTTCTTCTTGCAGCAGTGCCCTGGCGTTGCCCGGCAACTGCGCGACGTCGTCGATCCAGACCAGCTCGCGCCCTTCGCCGCCGACCAGCGACACGCCATGGCCGGGCGCGCTCAGTGGAAAGGCGCGCACCGGCGTGATGCCCACATGCCGCTCGCCCTGGGCGTCGGTCAGCACGAGGCGGCCGAAGGTGTCGCGCTCGAGTTCGAAAGAGGGTTGGGTGTCGGTGTTCATGCGTTCCCCGCCGGATGGGCTGCGTGCGTCACGGCCATCGATGCCTGCGCGCCCGCGCGTTCGTCGACCGCGCCTTCGCTCGCATCGTCGTCGCCCTGGCGCAGCTGCGCCTGGTACAGGCGCCAGTAGGCGCCCTGCTTGGCCATCAGCTCGTCATGCGGCCCGACCTCGACCACCTCGCCGCGGTCCATGACCACGAGGCGGTCGGCCTTGCGCAGCGTCGAGAGGCGGTGCGCAATGGCGATGGTGGTGCGGCCCTGCACGAGGTTGTCCAGCGCCTTCTGGATTTCCTTCTCGGTCTCGGTGTCCACCGCCGAGGTGGCTTCGTCGAGGATCAGGATGCGCGGGTCGATCAGGAGCGCGCGCGCAATGCTGATGCGCTGGCGCTCGCCGCCCGACAGGCCCTGCCCGCGCTCGCCCACCAGCGAGTCGTAGCCGTGCGGCAGCCGCAGGATGAAGTCGTGCGCATGGGCCGCGCGGGCCGCGGCCACCACCTCTTCGCGCGTGGCGTCGGGCTTGCCGTAGGCGATGTTCTGCGCGATGGTGCCGAAGAACAGGAACGGCTCCTGCAGCACCAGCCCCACGTGGCGCCGGTAGTCGGCCACGGCGAAGCGGCGGATGTCGGTGCCGTCGACCTTGATGGCGCCGTCGGTCACGTCGTAGAAGCGGCAAATGAGGTTGACCAGCGTGCTCTTGCCCGAGCCGCTGTGGCCCACCAGGCCGATCATTTCGCCGGGCTCGATCACCAGGTCGAGGTCGTGGATGACGGCGCGCGAGCCGTAGCGAAAGCCCAGCCCGCTCATCTCGATGCGGCCCTGCACACGCTCGACCTTCACCGGATTTGCAGGTTCGGGCACGTTGCTCACATGGTCGAGGATGTCGAAGATGCGCTTGGCGCCCGCGGCCGCCTTCTGAGTGACCGATACGATGCGGCTCATGGAGTCGAGCCGCGTGTAGAAACGCCCGATGTAGGCGATGAACGCGGTGAGCACACCCACGGTGATGCTGCCGCGCGCCACCTGCCAGATGCCGAAGGCCCACACCACCAGCAGGCCGATTTCGGTCAGCAGCGACACGGTCGGCGTGAACAGCGACCAGGTGCGGTTGAGCTTGTCGTTCACCTGCAGGTTGTAGACGTTGGCCACGCGGAAACGCTCGGCTTCGCGGCGCTCCTGCGCAAAGGCCTTGACCACGCGAATGCCGGGGATGGTGTCGGCCAGCACGTTGGTCACCTCCGACCAGACGCGGTCGATCTTCTCGAAGCCGGTGCGCAGGCGGTCGCGCACCACGTGGATCATCCAGGCGATGAAGGGCAGCGGCACCAGCGTGACCACGGCCAGCAGCGGGTTGATGGAGAACAGGATGATCGCGGTCATCACGATCATCAGCACGTCGTTGGCGAAATCGAGCGCGTGCAGCGACAGGAAGACGTTGATGCGGTCGGTTTCCGAGCCGATGCGCGACATCAGGTCGCCGGTGCGCTTGCCGCCGAAGTAGTCCAGCGGCAGGGTCAGCAGGTGCTCGTAGGTGGTGGTGCGCAGGTCGGCGCCGATGCGCTCGGACACCAGCGCCAGCAGGTAGGTGCGCGCCCAGCCCAGCCCCCAGCCGACCAGCGCCGCGATCAGCAGGCCGCCCAGGTACAGGCCCACGCGCATGGTGTCGATCTTCTGCCCGTTCTGGAACGGAATCAGAATGTCGTCCATCAGCGGAATGGTCAGGTACGGCGGGACCAGCGTGGCGGCGGTGGAAATGAGGGTCAGAACGAACCCCAGGATCAGCTGCTTGCGGTACGGCCCGGCAAAACGGCCCAGGCGCAGCAGCACCCAGGTCGAGGGCGGGGCCTGGATTTCGGTGTCTATCGCGCCGTCGTCGCCGTCGGCCGGGTCGACGGCCCGAGGCATTTCCTTGGCGGCACCCTGTGTTCGCTGTCCGAACAACTTGAGCAGCCGCAGCGCCGCGGCCTGGCTGCCCAGCGTGTAGCGCCAGCGGCCCAGACGGCCCGCGGGCCCCGTCAAATCAAGGGTTCCGACGCCGGAATGGTCTGAAAGACGCAGTTCGAGGGCCGATTCAGTTAGCGACCACTCACGCCATTCGCCACCCGGTTCGCACGCAATCAGCCTCCGGTCAGTGAGGGCGACTAGGCCGCCGGAAAAGCGAAGTTGGTCGTCGAGGTCAACCGTCAGTGTTACCAGAACGTTTTCCGCGACTGCGAGACGGTTTTTCAGCGCCGCTGAAGCCGCCTCTGTTTCGCCCTCCCGGGTGCCGACTGGATCGTGATGTTGCATTGTGTTTCTTTGACTCTTGCCCGTCGCGGGCCGCATGGACCGCTTCATGGCGCCCTTGGTCGGGCGCCGATTCTGACCGATCACCATGGGCGCGCTTGAAGGCGCCGCGGTGCTCGGCCAAAGCACATCGAACGTTTGCATGACCCGTTTCGACGACATCCAATTGCTGCGCATCAACTATTTGCGCGGTCCCAATCTCTGGACTTACCGTCCGGTGCTCGAAGTCTGGCTCGATCTGGGCTCGCTCGAGGACTTCCCCTCCAACAAGATCAACGGCTTCACCGACCGCCTGACCGGGCTGCTGCCGGCGCTCATCGAGCACCACTGCGGCGTCGGCGAGCGCGGCGGCTTCATCCAGCGCCTGACCGAGGGCACCTGGTCGGGCCACGTGCTGGAGCACGTCGTCATCGAGCTGCTGAACCTGGCCGGCATGCCCACGGGCTTCGGGCAAACCCGCAGCACCTCGGAGCACGGCGTCTACCGCATGGTGTTCCGGGCGCGTGACGAGCAGGTCGCCCGCGTGGCGCTGGCCCAGGGCCACCGCCTGCTGATGGCCGCCATCAACAACGACCCGTTCAGCGCCGCCGACGTGCAGAAGGCGGTCGACGCGGTCAAGGCCAAGGTCGAAGACTGCTACCTCGGCCCGAGCACGGCGGCCATCGTGTCCGCCGCCACCGACCGGGGCATTCCGCACATGCGCCTGAACAGCGGCAACCTGGTGCAGCTGGGCTACGGCGCCAACCAGCAGCGCATCTGGACCGCCGAGACCGACTACACCAGCGCCATCGGCGAATCGATCGCCAGCGACAAGGAGCTGACCAAGTCCCTGCTGGCGAGCTGCGGCGTGCCGGTGCCCGAAGGCCAGGTCGTCAACAGCGCCGAGGAAGCCTGGGAAGCCGCCGAAGACATCGGCCTGCCGGTGGTCGTGAAGCCGTCGGACGCCAACCACGGCCGCGGCGTCTCGCTGGAACTGACGACGCGCGAAGAAGTCATGGCCGCCTTCGCGGTGGCCGAGCCCGAAGGCAGCGACGTGATGGTCGAGCGCTTCATCCGCGGCCACGAACACCGCCTGCTGGTGGTGGGCGGCGAAGTGGTGGCGGCCGCGCGCGGCGAGATCATCACCGTGACCGGCGACGGCCAGGCCAGCGTGCGCGAGCTGATCGACAAGCAGCTCAACAGCGACCCGCGCCGCGGCGCCGAGGAAGAGTTTCCGCTCGACGTGATCGTGCTGGACACCGACGCCAAGCTGCAGCTGGAGCTCAAGCGCCAGGAGCTGGACGGCAACGCCGTGCCGGCCGCCGGCCGCGTGGTGACCATCCAGCGCAACGGCAACATGGCCAACGACTGCACCGACCAGGTCCACCCCGAAGTCGCGCATGCCGCCGTGCTGGCCGCGCGCGTGGTGGGCCTCGACATCGCCGGCATCGACCTGGTGGCGCAGGACATTTCCAAGCCGCTGGGCCCGCAGCGCGGCGCCATCGTCGAAGTCAACGCCGGCCCCGGCCTGCTGATGCACCTGAAGCCGGCCGTCGGTTCGCCGCGCCCGGTGGGCCGCGCCATCTGCGACCACCTGTTCCCCAACGACGCGCCCGGGCGCATTCCCGTGATCGGCGTGGCCGGCTCGCGCAACACCGCGGTGCTGGCACGCCTGGTCGCCTGGCTCGTCAACCTGGGCGGGCGCCACACCGGCCTGGCCTGCCGCGACGGCCTGTTCCTGGAACGCCGCCGCGTCGACGCACGCGACAGCGCCAACTGGGACGCCGGCCACCGCCTGCTGGTGAACCGTGCCGTGCAGGCCGTGGTGATCGAGAACGGCGCCGAGACCATCCTGCGCGACGGCCTGTCGTACGACCGCTGCGAAGTCGGCATCGTCACCGACCTCGACGGCTTCGAAGCCCTCACCGACTACGACATCACCGAGAGCGACCAGCTGGTGAAGGTGCTGCGCACGCAGGTCGACGTGGTGCTGTCCGAAGGCACCGCCGTGCTGAACGCGGCCGACGCGCGCGTGGCCGGCCTGGCGCCGCTGTGCGACGGCGCCGTCATCCTGTATTCGGCCGAACCGCAGGCTGCCGCGCTCACCGCGCACCAGACCGCCGGCGGCAAGGCCGTGCTGGTGCGCCAGGACCGCGTGGTGCTGGCCAACGGCAGCAGCGAATCGTTCCTGCCCGGCCTGGGCCGGCTGACCGTGTGGCGCGCCACCCATGCCGGCGTGAGCCTCGAAAGCCTGCTGGCCGCCGTGGCCGCGGCCTGGGCCCTGGGCATTCCGCTGAACCTGATCGGCGCCGGCGTGGAGGCCTTCGAGGCCGACCTGCAGGCCGCGCTGGCCTCGCTCCAGCTGTCGCAGACCCAGCCCCTCCAACCTCAATTCATCTGACGCGTTCGCGCGCCGGAAACGCAAGCCTCGAGCCCTCGCCGCCCCATGAAAGTCACCCGCATCCGAGCCCTTCGCGGGCCCAATCTCTGGAGCCGCCACACCGCCATCGAAGCGGTCGTGGCCTGCGAAGGCGATGAAAACGCCACCGGCAAGCTGGCCGGCTTCGAAAGCCGCCTGCGCGCGCGCTTCCCGACCATCGGCGAGCTGCACCCCATGGTGCTGGGCCAGCCGCTGGCCCTGGCCCACGTGCTGGAAAACGCCGCCGTGGCGCTGCAGGCCCAGGCCGGCTGCGCCGTCAACTTCGGCCACACCTCGCAGACGCTCGAAGAAGGCGTCTACCAGGTCGTCTTCCAGTACAGCGAAGAGGCCGTGGGCCGCCGCGCCATCGAACTGGCCGAGCAACTGATCGCCGCCGCGCAGGCCGACACCCCCTTCGACGCCGACGCCGCCATCACCGAGCTGCGCGACCTGGACGAATCGGAGCGCCTGGGGCCGAGCACCGGCTCCATCGTCGATGCGGCCGTGGCACGCGGCATTCCGTACCGCCGCCTGACGCGCGGCAGCCTGGTGCAGTTCGGCTGGGGTTCCAAGCAGCGCCGCATCCAGGCCGCCGAAATCGACAGCACCAGCGGCGTGGCCGAATCGATCGCGCAGGACAAGGAACTGACCAAGCAGCTGCTCAACGCCGCCGGCGTGCCGGTGCCGCTGGGCCGCCCCGTGTCCAGCGCCGAAGACGGCTGGGCCGCCGCCCACGAGATCGGCCTGCCGGTCGTGGTGAAGCCGCAGGACGGCAACCAGGGCAAGGGCGTCACGGTGAACATCACCACGCGCGAGGAACTGTTCTCGGCCTACGATTCGGCGGCCGTCTACGGCGAGGTGATGGTCGAGAAGTTTCTCCCCGGCTTCGACTTCCGCCTGCTGGTGGTGGGCGACCGCCTGGTGGCCGCCGCGCGGCGCGATCCGCCGCAGGTGATCGGCGACGGCGTCCTCACCGTGCGCCAGCTGGTGGACACCGTGAACCTCGACCCGCGCCGCGGCGAGGGCCATGCCACCTCGCTCACCAAGATCCGGCTGGACGACATTGCCGTCGGCCGGCTCGAATCGCAAGGCCTCACGCCCGACAGCGTGCCCGCGCGCGGCCAGCGCGTGGTGCTGCGCAACAACGCCAACCTGTCCACCGGCGGCACCGCCACCGACGTGACCGACACCGTGCACCCCGAAGTGGCGGCGCGCGCCGTCGATGCGGCGCAGATGGTCGGCCTGCACATCTGCGGCGTCGACATGGTCTGCGAGAACGTGCTGCGCCCGCTCGAGGAGCAGCACGGCGGCGTGGTCGAGGTCAACGCCGCGCCCGGCCTGCGCATGCACATCTCGCCCTCGTTCGGCCGCGGCCGCGCGGTGGGCGAAGCGGTGATGGACACCCTGTTTGCCCACGGCGACGACGGCCGCATTCCGGTCGTGGCGGTCACCGGCACCAACGGCAAGACCACCACCGCACGCCTCATCAACCACCTGCTCGCCTCCAGCGGCCTGCGCACCGGCATGACCAACACCGACGGCGTGTACGTCGACGGCCGGCAGACCGACAGCGGCGACTGCAGCGGCCCGAAGAGCGCGCGCAACGTGCTGATGCACCCCGACGTGGACGCGGCCGTGTTCGAGGTGGCCCGCGGCGGCGTGCTGCGCGAGGGCCTGGGCTTCGACCGCTGCGAGGTGGCCGTGGTCACCAACATCGGCAGCGGCGACCACCTGGGGCTGAACTACATCACCACCGTGGAAGACCTCGCGGTGCTGAAGCGCGTGATCGTGCGCAACGTGTCCGCCGACGGCTACGCGGTGCTCAACGCAGGCGACCCGAACGTCGCGGCCATGGCCGCGGGCTGCCCGGGCCACGTGATCTTCTTCACCGCCGACCGCATGCACCCGGTGATGGCCACGCACCGCGCCCAGGGCAAGCGCACCGTGTACGTCGACCAGGACACGCTGGTCGCCGCCGAAGGCTCGTGGCGCGAACGCATCGCGCTGCGCGACGTGCCGATCACGCGCGGCGGCACCATCGGCTTCCAGGTCGACAACGTGATGGCCTCGGTGGCCGCGGCCTGGGCCGTGGGCCTGGACTGGGACACCATCCGCAGCGGCCTCGCAAGCTTCATGAACGACGCGGCCGGCGTGCCCGGGCGCTTCAACGTCATGGACTACCGCGGCGCCACCGTCATTGCCGACTACGGCCACAACACCGACGCCATGCGCGCGCTGGTGTCGGCCGTGGACACGATGCCGGCGAAGAAGCGCTCGGTGGTCATCAGCGGCGCGGGCGACCGCCGCGACTCCGACATCCGCGACCAGACCGCCATCCTCGGCCAGGCCTTCGACGACGTGATCCTGTACCAGGACGCGGCGCAGCGCGGCCGCGCCGACGGCGAGGTGATGGCGCTGCTGCGCCAGGGCCTGCAGGGCGCGGCCCGCACGCGCTACATCGACGAGATCCGCGGCGAGTTCGTCGCCATCGACACCGCGCTGGCGCGCCTGCAGCCCGGGGACCTGTCGCTCATCCTCGTCGACCAGGTCGAGGAAGCGCTCGCTCACCTCGCGCAGCGCATCGCGGCTGGCTGAAGCCCCGCTTGCCGGACACGTCCCACAGAGAGGGGCGCGTCCGGCCCGGCCAGAGGGTGCGGCTGTCCCACAGACCCGCCACCCCCACCGACACCACACTGTGGCTCCGGTCACGCACCTCCAGGAGGGCGTGCCCCAACCAGGAGCCCGCATGACAACAACAGTTCGTTCCATCCTTTCCGCCACGGCCCTTTTCGCCGCCAGCGGATTCATCGTGTTCGGCGCGCAGACCGCCGTCGCACAGGCGCCGGGCAGCGATGCCCGCATGCAGAAAGAGCGCGCGGTGTGCGACGGTGTGCAGCAAGACCGCGCAGCATGCCTTCGCGAAGCCGGCGCCGCGAAGCAGGAAGCCGGCCGCAGCGGCCTCACCACACCGAGCCCGGCCCGCGGCCAGGTCAATTCGCTGGCCCGTTGCAGCGAGCAGCCCGGGGCCGACCAGGCCGACTGCGAAGCCCGCATCAAGGGCGGCGCGCGCACCACCACCGAAGGCAGCGTGATGGGGGGCGGCGTGATCCGCGAAACCGTGACGCCGCTGCCGGCGCAGCCCGTGCCGTCGCGTTGAACCCCTTTGACTTCCCAAGGAACACATCATGCAAAGCAAGACCTCGCGTTCGATGATCTTCGCGCTGCTCGCCCTGGGCGGCGTGGCCAGCGCCTCCGTGGCCTCGGCCGCCGGCCCGCGCCGCGGTGACGGCGGCACCTACCAGCAGGAGCTGGCCGTGTGCGGCCACAACCAGCAGGACCGTGCCGCCTGCATCCGCGAAGCCGGCGCAGCGCGCCAGGCCGCGGCCCAGGGCGCCCTGACCGGCGCACCCGACTACCGTGCCAACGCCCTGGCCCGTTGCGGCCTGCAGCAACCGGCCGACCGTGCCGACTGCGAAGCCCGGGTGCTGGGCGGCAGCGGCAACACCAGCGCGGCGGTCGAGGGCAGCGTGATGGGCGGCGGCGTGATCCGCGAATCGGTCACCACCACCGTGCGGCCCGCGCGCCCGATGCCGCGGCCCATGCCGATGGAGCGCGCACCCGAGCCGGTGATGGTGCCCATGCCGGCACCGATGCCGATGCGCTGAACGCCCGCAGGCCCCTCCCTTCCGGGTTTGCGCCCGGAAGGCGGGCGATGACCTTGGCTGTCATAAAACCGTCACAAAAGGCGCAGGAGTGCTAGCTATAGTTCTCGGTCCCTGCCTACCGAGGAATCCCTTCCCATGAATGCCATCAAGGTCGCTCGCCGATTCATCGAAACGGACCCGGCCAACGAATCGGCCAAGATCCTGGCCCAGCTCGTCTTGGCGCTGGAGTCCGAACGCAGCTTCGAACTGATCACGCTGTACAACCTCGACTACAAGAGCTTCCAGCTCGCCATGGACATCCTGAAGGAGTGGCGGCTCGACCGCTACTACGCCAGCAAGTCGAAGCTGTTCGACCTGTCGCTGCAGGTCACCGAGCTCGAGAAGAGCTGAGTTCACCCGGGCACGCCGTGCCCGGTCCCCGTCAGGGCGCGCCCCGCGCTCAGACCATCATCCCGCCCGAGACCTCGATGCGCTGGGCATTTACCCAGCGGTTCCCCTCCCCCAGCAAGCCCGCGATCGCACCGCCGATGTCGTCGGGCCTGCCCGCGCGTCCCAGCGCGGTGAATCCCGCGACCATCGCGTTCACCTGCGGGTTGTCGCGCACCATGCCGCCGCTGAAGTCGGTTTCGATCGCGCCCGGCGCCACCGTGTTCACCGTGATGCCGCGTGCGCCCAGCTCCTTGGCGAGGTAGCGCGTGAGCACTTCCACGCCGCCCTTCATGGCGGCATAAGCGGAGGCGCCGGCCATCGAGAAGCGCGTCAGCCCCGACGACAGGTTGACGATGCGCCCGCCGTCGGCAATCAACGGCAGCAGCTTCTGCGTGAGGAAGTACGTGCCCTTGAAGTGGATGTTGAACAGCATGTCGAACTGCGCCTCGGTCGTCTCCTCGAAGCTCGCATGCAGGCCCACGCCGGCGTTGTTCACCAGGAAGTCGAAGCGCTCGCGTTGCCAGGTGGACGCCAGCGCCGCCTTCACGGCTTGCGCGAACGCGGCGAACGCGCTGCTGTCGCCAACGTCGAGCTGAAGCGCGACGGCGCGGCGCCCCTTCGCTTCGATTTCCGACACCACCGCCTGAGCGCTGGCTTCGTTCGACACATAGGTCAGGATCACGTCGACGCCGTCTGCGGCAAGCGCCAGCGCGGTGCTGCGGCCCAGGCCGCGGCTGCCGCCGGTGACGAGGGCAATGCGGGAAACGGGTGTGATGGAAGCGGTCATTTCAAAGTCCTCGGTGGATGAATCGATGGATGGACTTTAAAAATTACCGGCAGCAAGATAAATCCCGCAAGGCGATGCACACTGTTATCCGATTTCATAACAATCCACCGCAATGAACACCGATGAACTGCGCATCTTCTCCAGGGTCGCCGAACTCGCGAGCTTCAGCCGCGCCGCCGACCAGCTCGGCCTGACCCGGGCGCGCGTGTCGGTGGCCGTGCAGCAGCTCGAGGAACGGCTCGGCACGCGGCTCCTGCAGCGCACCACGCGCAGCGTGCGGCTCACCGAGGACGGCGAACACTTCCTGGCGCGATGCAAGGACTACCTCGCAGAAGGCGAACAACTGGCCACCCTGTTCCGCTCGAACACCGGCGGCCTGACGGGGCGCCTGCGCATCGACCTGCCCGCCACCGTGGCGCGCGACCTCGTCATTCCGCGCCTGCCCGAATTCCTCGCGCGGCATCCCGCGCTCGAGATCGGCATCAGCACCACCGACCGCCGGGTCGACCTCGTGAACGAGGGCTTCGACTGCGTGCTGCGCGTGGGCGTGCTCGGAGACTCCGAACTCGTCGCACGGCCGCTCGGTGTCATGCGCATGGCCAACGCCGCGAGCCCGGCCTACCTGCAGGCACATGGCACGCCGCACACGCTGGCCGACCTCGCGCAGCACCGCATCGTGCATTTCGCGCAAACCGTCTCGCCGAACGATGCGGGCTGGGAATACTTCGACGCGGCAGCAGGCCGCTACAGGGTGCAGCCTGTGCGCGCCACCGTCACGGTGAACGGCACGGACGCCTACAACGCCGCGGCGGTGGCGGGCCTCGGGCTGATCCAGGCGCCTGTCGCGGGCCTGCAGCCTTGCTTCGAGAGAGGTTCGCTCGTGCAGCTGATGCCGGCGTTCACCGCGCGCCCCATGCCGGTGTCGCTGGTGTACGTCAACCGCCGCCAGCTCGCGCCGCGCGTGCTGGCGGTGATGGACTGGCTGACGGAAATCCTCGCGCCGTACTTCACCGAGGAACGCGACGCCGCTAGCGCCCCCAGCGCAGCACCAGCGGGTCGAGCCGCTTCGCCGTCTCGATCAGGCCGGCGCGCGTCTCGGGGTGCATCGCCGGCAGCGGATGCCGCGGCGCCTCGCAAGCGATCACGCCGCCCTCCTTCATGAGCGACTTGCAGGCCAGCAGGCCCGCCTGGCGGTTCTCGTAGTTGATGAGCGGCAGCCACTGCTGGTACAGCGCGAAGGCCTTGTCGCGGTCGCCCGCGCGGTGCGCCTCGATGATCGGGCGAATGCCGTCCGGGTAGCCGCCGCCGGTCATGGAGCCGGTGGCACCGGCGTCGAGGTCGGGCATCAGCGTGATGGCTTCCTCGCCGTCCCACGGGCCTTCGATCGCGTCGCCGCCCAGGCGGATCAGCTCGCGCAGCTTGGCGGCCGCGCCGGGCGTCTCGATCTTGAAATACGCGACGTGCTCGATCTCCCTGGCCATGCGCGCCAGGAACGGCGCCGACAGCACCGTGCCGCTGGCCGGTGCGTCCTGGATCATGACGGGGATGCCCACCGCGTCCGACAGCCGCGCATAGAACTCGAAGATCTGGGGTTCGGGCACGCGGAAGGTGGCGCCGTGGTATGGCGGCATCACCATCAGCATGGCCGCGCCCATGTCCTGCGCGCGGCGGCTGCGCTCGGCGCAGACCTGGGTGCTGTAGTGCGTGGTGGTCACGATGACCGGCACGCGGCCTTTCACGTGCTCGAGGATCGTGCGCGTGAGCACCTCGCGCTCTTCGTCGGACAGCACGAACTGCTCCGAGAAATTCGCCAGGATGCAGAGGCCGTCGGAGCCCGCGTCCATCATGAAGTCGACGCAGCGCTTCTGGCTCTCGAGGTCGAGCGCGCCCTGTTCGGTGAAGGTGGTGGGCACCACCGGGAAGATGCCGCGGTATCTGGGGGTCATGGTGAATCGCCGTGGAGGTCGGTGGAATGTCAGTGCGAATGGCGCGGCACGGCAGAACCTCTGCAGCCCACCAGAAAGTCGAAGTCGCAGCCCTCGTCGGCCTGCAGCACATGGTTGACGTAGAGCTTCTGGTAGCCGCCGCCGCGCGTGCTCATGGGTTGCGCGTCGGTGCCGGTCAACGACGCCAGGCGCGAGGCCAGTTCTTCGTCGCTGATGTCCAGGTGCAGCCGCCCCGCATCGCAATCGAGCTCGATCCAGTCGCCGTCGCGCACCGCCGCCAAAGGCCCGCCGTCGGCGGCCTCGGGCGCCACGTGCAGCACCACCGTGCCGTAGGCCGTGCCGCTCATGCGCGCGTCCGAGATGCGCACCATGTCCTTCACGCCCTGGCGCAGCAGCTTGGGCGGCAGGCCCATGTTGCCGACCTCGGCCATGCCGGGGTAGCCCTTGGGGCCGCAGTTCTTCAGCACCATCACGCAGCTCGCGTCGATGTCGAGGTCTTCGTCGACGATGCGTTCCTTGTAGTGCTCCAGGTTCTCGAACACCACCGCGCGGCCGCGGTGCTTGAGCAGCGCGGGCGTTGCGGCCGAGGGCTTCAACACCGCGCCGCGCGGCGACAGGTTGCCGCGCAGGATGCGGATGCCGCCGTCGGCGATCAGCGGGTTGCTCAGCGGGCGGATCACCTCGTCGTCGAGGCTGGGCGCCTCGCGCACGTTGTCCCAGAGCGACTGGCCGTTGACCGTGAGCGCACCGGGGTGCGGCAACAGGCCGTTCTCGCCCAGCCGCCGCAGCACGGCAGGCAGGCCGCCGGCGTAATAGAACTCTTCCATCAGGAAGCGGCCCGAGGGCATCAGGTCGACGATGGTGGGCGTGTGGCTGCCGATGTGCGTCCAGTCTTCCAGCTCCAGCTCGACGCCGATGCGCCCCGCGATCGCCTTCAGGTGGATCACCGCGTTGGTCGAGCCGCCGATGGCCGCGTTCACGCGGATGGCGTTCTCGAAGGCCTCGCGCGTGAGGATCTTCGACAGCGTGAGCCCTTCCTTGGCCATCTGCACCGCGCGCATGCCCGACATCTGCGCGAGCACGTAGCGCCGCGCGTCGACCGCCGGAATGGCCGCGTTGTGCGGCAGCGAGGTGCCCAGCGCCTCGGCCATGCAGGCCATGGTGGAGGCCGTGCCCATAGTGTTGCAGGTGCCCGCCGAGCGCGACATGCCGCCTTCGGCCGAGAGGAACTGGTGCAGGTTGATCTCGCCCGCCTTCAGCGATTCGTGCAGCTGCCACACGGCCGTGCCCGAGCCGATGTTCTTGCCGTCGAGCTTGCCGTTGAGCATGGGCCCGCCCGTGACCACGATGGCCGGGATGTCGCAGCTCGCCGCACCCATCAGCAGCGCGGGCGTGGTCTTGTCGCAGCCGGTGAGCAGCACCACCGCATCGACCGGGTTGCCGCGAATGGCCTCTTCCACGTCCATGCTCGCGAGGTTGCGCGTGAGCATGGCGGTGGGCCGCAGGTTCGACTCGCCGTTGGAGAACACCGGGAACTCCACCGGAAAGCCGCCCGCCTCCGAGATGCCGCGCTTCACGTGCTCGGCGATCTTTCGGAAGTGCGCGTTGCACGGCGTGAGCTCCGACCAGGTGTTGCAGATGCCGATGATCGGGCGGCCATCGAACTCGTGGTCCGGAATGCCCTGGTTCTTCATCCAGCTGCGGTACATGAAGCCGTTCTTGTCGGCCGAGCCGAACCACTCGGTGGAGCGCAGTTTCTTCGGGGGGGTCTTGGATGTGGGGTCCGACATGCGGAAGTCCTGATGAAAGCTGGAGAGAGAAAAAAAGAAGTCGTCAGCGGCGCGGCGCGCGCGACGTGAAGAAGCGCTGCAGCAGGCAGAACACGAACAGCAGCGCGCCGACCACGATGCGCGTCCACCACGAACTCAGCGTGCCGTCGAAGGAAATCAGCGTCTGGATGATCCCGAGCATCAGCACGCCGAACAGCGTGCCCGCCACATACCCCACGCCGCCCGTGAGCAGCGTGCCGCCGATCACCACGGCCGCGATGGCGTCGAGCTCCAGCCCCACCGCATGCAGGCCGTAGCCCGAGAGCATGTAGAAGGTGAAGATCACACCCGCCAGCGCCGAGCAGAAGCCCGAGAGCGTGTACACGCCGATGAGCGTGCGGCGCACCGGCAGGCCCATCAGCATGGCCGAATGCTCGCTGCCGCCGATGGCGTACACCGCGCGGCCAAAGGGCGTGCAGTGCGCGATGAACACCGCCGCCAGCAGCACCACGATGGCGATCAGCGCGCTGATCGACACCGAGGCTTCGCCCCAGATCGGAATGCGGATCTGCGAAACCTCCGAATAGAACGCGTTGGTGATGCTGATGGAGTCGATGCTGATCAGGTAGCACAGCCCGCGCGCCAGGAACATGCCCGCCAGCGTGACGATGAAGGGCTGCAGCCTGTAGCGCTCGATGAGCAGCCCCATGAATGCCCCGAAGGCCGTGCCCATCGCCAGCACCAGCGGAATGACGATGCCCGGGCTCCAGCCGTGCTTCTCGACCAGCGAGGCCGAGACCATGGTGGTGAGCGCGATCACCGAGCCCACCGACAGGTCGATGCCGCCCGAGAGAATCACGAAGGTCATGCCCACGGCCACGACGATCAGGAAGGCGTTGTCGATCAGCAGGTTGAGGAACACCTGCGCCGAGAAGAAGCCGTCGTAGAACACCGAGCCGAGCGTGGCCACCAGCAGGAACAAAGAAATGGTTGCGGTCAACGGCAGGTACTTCGGATTGAGCCCGTTCCTGCCCTTGCCCCCGGTCTTGCTCCCTCTCCCGCTAGCGGGAGAGGGCTGGGGTGAGGGTGCCGTATCGATCACCGCGCTCATACCTTGGCCCCTTCACCCGCCGGCCGCTGCACCAGCGACCGGATCTCGGCACGAAACTCCGGCGACTGCAACAGCATCACCGCGAACACCACCCCTGCCTTCACGACCAGGTTGATCTCCGGCGGCACGCCCAGCGAATAGATCGCATAGGTCAGCGTCTGGATGATCAGCGCCCCGATCACGCTGCCCACCAGGCTGAAGCGCCCGCCGGTGAGTGCCGTGCCACCCAGCGTCACGGCCAGGATCGCATCGAGCTCGATGAGCTGGCCGGCGTTGTTGCCGTCCGCGCTCTTCACGTTGGAGCTGATCAGCAGGCCCGCCACGCCCGCGCAAGCACCGCAGAACGCATAGGCCCCGACCACCAGCCGCCGCGCCTGCACGCCGGCCACGCGTGCCGCCGTCGGGTTGATGCCCACCGCCTGGATGAACAGGCCCAGCGCCGTGCGCGTGATCGCCAAGTACAGCAGCACGAACACCGCCGCCACGATGAACAGCGAGAACGGCAGGCCCAGCAGGTAGCCGCTGCCCAGGAAGAAGAAGGGCTTGTAGTAGATGGTGATGATCTGCCCGTCGGCGATGAGCTGCGCGATGCCGCGCCCGGCCACCATGAGAATGAGCGTCGCGATGATCGGCTGCATGCCCACCTTGGCGACCAGCAGGCCGTTCCACAGCCCGCACAGCAGCGCGATGCCGATGGCCGCGGCGATGGCGAGCGACATGGGGAAGCGGCTCACGTCGTTGGCCACCGAGCCCCCGATCATCCAGGCCGCGAGCGACGCCGCAATGGCCACCACCGCGCCCACCGAAATGTCGATGCCCCGCGTGGCGATCACCAGCGTCATGCCCAGCGACACCAGCACCAGCGGCGCCGCGCGGTTCAGGATGTCGATCAGGCTGCCGTAGAGATGGCCGTCGCGCCATTCGAGGTGGAGGAAGCTGGCGTTGAAGGCGGTGTTCACTGCGAGCAGGAGCAGCAGTGTGATGAGGGGCCAGGCGAGGCGATGGCGCATGAGGGATGAAAGGCGGTTCATGTCTTCTGCCTTGCTCCTTCCCCCTTTGGGGGAAGGTTGGGATGGGGGCACGCGGCCTTCGACATTGCGCGAAGGTGAAGGCCGCGCGCCCCCACCCCGACCCACCCCCCGGAGGGGAGGGAGAAAAA